>CALBJS010000150.1 GCA_937892995.1 uncultured Peptococcaceae bacterium
AAAAACTTAAAAATCAGGTGCAAAAGTTATGAAAAAATTGATGGATAAATAGCAAAAAACCGCTTGAATAAGCGGTTTCCAGACAAATTATGGTGCGGAAGAAGGGACTTGAACCCCCACGGTGTTACCCGCTGGAACCTAAATCCAGTGCGTCTGCCAGTTCCGCCACTCCCGCATGTTAATTATTTTTCTTTATAGAAACGTTATGGAAACATTAAAATAAATGGCTGGGGTAGATGGATTCGAACCACCGAATGTCGGAGTCAGAGTCCGATGCCTTACCGCTTGGCGATACCCCAAAAGCTAATTTTGTTTATAAACGCAAAGCATATTATACTGAATTCGTTTCGCCATGTCAAATATTTTTTCCAGAAGAACTTTTTAAATTTTTAGAGTTTTTAACTTATTGAAAACAGCATCATTAAAATTTAAGGAGTCGTCACGATCCCATTCAAATGGTTAATTTGGACAAAGTCATAATTTCAGGCAAGGAAGAGGGTGCTTTAAAAACACCCTCTTCCTCGTTTGAATCTTACAGGTCGATAATTTTGGTTGGGTTAAATTGGTTATTGGGATCGAACGCTTTTTTAACCTTTTTGAATACCTCCATGGTTTGAGGACCAAATTCTTTCATGAGAAGAGGCTTCTTCACAAGGCCGATTCCGTGCTCACCACTTACTGTGCCCTCGAGAGCAATCGCCATCTTACAGATCTCCACTTCGGCTTTATGGAGGAGTTCAACGTCCTCTTTATCCCTTTGATCATAAAGAATAAGCGGATGAAGATTGCCGTCACCGGCATGAGCCACTATTCCGATCGTTGCCCCAAAATCTTTCTTTACTTTTTCGATTCCGGCAATAGCTTGCGGGAATTTGCTCCGGGGAACGGTAATATCATTAATCCCATAGTTCGGTTTAATGCGGGCAACGGATCCGAAAGCAACGCGTCGGGCAAGCCAAATTTTGTCTACTTCAGCCGCCGAAGCAGCAACTCTAAATTCCTTCGCATCGTTTTTCTTACAGACTTCCCCAATCGTACTAACTTGCTCTTCCAGATCTCCCGGATAGCCGTCAACCTCAATGATAATAAGTGCTCCGGCATCACGGGGATTCCCGGCATGGGCATAATCCTCAGTCGTATTGATAATCAGGTTATCCATCATTTCCAAGGTTGTCGGAATAATACCGGCGGCGACGATATCGGCCACAGCCTGCGAACAATCTTCCGGAGTGTTAAAAATACCGAGCATAGTGCGTTTGGCTGCCGGAATCGGCAGAATACGGATAGCAGCCTTGGTAATGAAACCAAGAGTACCTTCGGAGCCAACAAAGATCCTAGTCAGATCGTACATAGGCTCACTGGAGAAATCTTTGCCGCCGACCCAGATAACCTTGCCGCTTGGAAGAACGACTTCCAAACCATAAATGAAGTCACGCGTAACCCCATATTTAAAGCATTTAGGTCCGCCGGAACTCTCACCCAGATTACCGCCCAGGGTTGAAGCTTTCCAGGAGGCCGGATCGGGTGGATAATAATAGCCGTATTTACCGAGGGTTTCCTGAATATCCCAGTTAACAACACCCGGCTCTACAATGGCTACATAGTTTTCCAGATCGATCTCTAATATTTTATTCATACGGGCGAAGTTCATAACCAGACTACCTTCAGTCGGAAGGGTTCCTCCGGCAACATTGGTTCCTGCTCCGCGGGGAACTAAGGCTATCCCCTGCTCACGGCAAAAGTTAACAACTTCAACGACTTCTTGGGCTGTTTTAGGGAAAACGATGCCTACATGTGAGCCCTCTAACATTGTGCCATCATAGCCATAAGCATACATACCAATCTTGCTGGTGATGACATCCTTTTCGCCCAAGATACTTTTCAACTTATTTATAGCACTTTGGCTTAACATTTCTTGCCCTCCTTTTCAAACAGATTTCCTAAAATTTAATTCCAGGTGCCATAATCCCCTTGGGGTCAAACTGGCTGCGGATGGAATTAAGAACACGGGAGAGTTCTTCAAGCATTTCATTATCATTATAAGCTTGGCAGCGGAGCTGGCTTCCCAGAAGACCGCTGACATTGCCGCCCAGACCCATAGCCATCTTATTGATTGCTACGGCATCAACTTCCGCATTCTTAGTAAATACCGTGATCTTTCCGTTTAAGCCTTCAACCAGTACTCCCGGATTTTCTTCCAAGTTTCCTACAATACCGGCTAGGCTGTTAAGAGCCGTTCCGACTTTGGCAGCACCAACAGTAAATTTAACCTTATTCTCTTCCAGATTAATTTTTTCGCGAACTTTGAGCCATTTGGCCCAGAGCTCATCATATTCCGCTTTGTCTTCCACAATTTTGGTAGAGGTTGCACCGGCAATTTTCAGTTCAGCTTCAATTTCTGTCGCATATTGAGCGGTGGAAACAGAGAAACCTTCAAGGTCAATCAAAGCCAAAGCACCTTTTGATTCCATTACCTCACTACCCATGGCTTTACATAGGGCATTCATCCGCGTAGGAAAGATTTTGCGTTTTTGAATTGCTTTAAAAGCCGTAGCAGCAGCGTTCAATGAAGGCATATCGGCAATCACAGCCCGGCAGGTCTTTGGCTTCGGCAATAATTTCACCAGAATCCTGGTGACAATACCCAAGGTAGCCCGAGTGCCTACAATAAAATGGATCATGTCGTAGCCGGAAACACATTTAATACATTTGGTACCAATTTTATATATTTCCCCTGTGGGAAGTACTGATTCATAAGCAAGAATAAAAGTCCTGGTAGGCAAATAATTGAAGGATTTAGTGTCAACATCTCCAATCCCAAAACAGCCGCCTATAGAACCGGTTGATACTGCATAGGGCTCCGGTGGAAAATATAAATTCTCGGCATAAATCTTTTCGACAAATTCCTGGTGATTCATACCGGCTTGTACCCAGCAAGTCAGGTTTTCAGGATCGACTTCTTCGATCTGATTCATTCTGGACATAACAACGGCAATACCGCCCTTTAAGCCTTTGGTTTCGACTACTTTACCGCCGACGTTTACCTTAATACCAGCGTCATATGCAGCTTTGACGATGCCAGCAACATCCTCGGTAGAACCGGGAAAGACAACAGCTGCCGGTTGCTCTTTTCCTCTTAAATATTGAGACATGTCGGCAGTCACAACATACTCATCGCCGACAATGCCTTTAAGTTTTGCAACAATATCGCTCATTACTACCCGCCCTTCCTTAAGATTAAATAAAAAATTCACAAATAAAAGTTCAAATATTAATTCCGAATCTGTCCGACCATCTGGTCAGACCAATTTTCACCGTAAATGGTCAGACCGTTTACCAATATTTAGTCCTCTAATGCCGAAGCAAGAACATCTGCAACGTGTTTGATTTCAATTTTGGAACCCTTAAGTTTAAGTCCGCTATTAATCTTCAACATGCATGCCGGACAACTAGTGGCCACAACATCAGCACCGGTGTCAATAATGTTTTGAGCCTTATCGGCAGTGATTTCTGAAGATAATTCAGGATAAAAGGCCTGTACAAGACCGGCTGCACCGCAGCATCTATTGGCTTCAAACATCTCGACATACTTAACTCTCGGAACACTCTTCAGAAGATTGCGAGGTTGTACGGTAATATTGTTATAACGAACCATATGACAAGGATCATGATAAGTAACAGTTACAGGTGAGTCGTTCTGGAGTTTACTTGAGGTATCAAGCTCTTTAGATACGTATTCGGAGAATTCATAACATTTGGCAGCAAATTGTTCAACCTTAGGTAAGAAGGCAGGATCATCATGGAACAATTCCACCATTTCCTTCTTGAGCATAGAAGCACAAGAAGCACAAGCAGTAACAATAGTATCATATTTTCCGAAAGCATTAATAACCTTCTTGGCCTGGGCTTTTGCCGTCTCAAAGTCGCCATAGACGTACTGTGGCAAACCACAACAAGGTTGCTCTCTGGGTACGACTACTTCTACATCATTCTTAGTCAAGACCTTGACCACAGAATGAGCTGTTTCAACCAGAGAATGGTTCATGAAACAACCAACATAGAAGGCCACTTTCTTCTTAGGATTGGGAACCGTGATAACCTCCGGAACTTGCTTGACAAACGGAACTTTGGATGCAGGCATGGTCAGAATGTCAATACCGCGGTAGAATTGCATACCGCTAGCCAGTCCATTGAGCATTTTCTTACCGGTTCCTGCAAAAAAGCTGAAACCAAATTGCAATCTTCCGGGTTTGGTGAGACTTTTTAAGACCAAAGACTTCGCGAAAGGTTTAATACCTTTCCTCAGTTTGAGATCGCGGCGGGCAGCTAAGACCAGTTCATGCCCTTTTACACCGCTAGGGCAGGCTACTGCACACTCACCGCAAAGCAGACAACTGTTGATGACATCCTCGTAGTCCTTGTCGGCTTCGATTTTGCCGTCAGCAAGAGCTTTGATCAGCTGAACCCTACCTCTGGAAACCATGTATTCGGCTCCGTCTTTCTTGTAGGTCTTGCAGGCACCGTGACAGAAACCACATTTACCGCACGTGTTCAGCATTTCATAAACTTCTGCCAAAACCCCCACTTTAATTCCCCCTTCACGCCCAGGCCAATTTAAGTCTAGGCAAAATATTTTAAATATTGTAACATTGTTACCTACAGTATATTATATCGTTACTTTTAGAACTTTCATAGTATTTGTTATATTATTCTTCATATAAGTTTCGGAAATTTTTAAAAATAACAATAATCACCTACCTTTTTCTTCTTTTTCTCCTACTTCTCCCTATTTTCTTTTGTTTTTCACCACCTCTACTTTTGTTAAACCTTCTAAGACTTTTACCACGGCAGACATATCTTCGCTACCCAATCCCAAAGAGGCTGCTTCCCGGCCGATCTGATGAGCTAAGGAACCCAGAAGAAGTCTAACCCCCTGATCTAAAGCCAAATCTTCAGCTAAGCCCATATCCTTATTAAGCATATCTAAGGTAAAGGCCGGTCTAAAATTCCTTTCTAAGACAAAATTCGGCAAATTACGCCTAAGCATAGAGCTGTCTCCGGTTGCCTTCGATAAAATATCGAAAACCTGTTGGGAATCTAATCCGCTTTTCACCGCCAAAACAAAAGCCTCAGCTAAAGCAGCATTAGTTATTCCTACCAGAAGATTATTGACTAGTTTCATAACATTGCCGCTCCCTGAAGGCCCAAGGTAAAAAATACTTGTTCCCAAAACATCCAGCAGGGGGGCTATCTTTTCAAAATCACCTTTCCTGCCGCCAACCATGATGCTTAAACTGCCTTGCTCCGCACCTGTAACCCCTCCGCTAACCGGGGCATCAAGAAATCCGATCCCTTTCTCTCGACAGAGTTCGCCCATACGACGAGAGTCCTGGGGACTGATAGTACTGTGATCAACAATATAAGTACCTTCTCGAAGGGTGGTAAGCAGTCCATCCTTGCCCGTTAAAGTCCTTACTACATCCTGTCCGATAGGTAAACAGAGGAAAACGACTTCTGCTTCCTTTCCTACTTGAGCAGGAGAACCGGCTGCAACCGCCCCTATCCCTTCAAGCTCTGTCACCGCCTTAGTGCTTCGGTTATATACCGTTAATTCATGCCCGGCTTTTAGAAGATTTTTAGCCATAGGCTTACCCATTTTACCGAGCCCGATAAATCCTAATTTCATAACAATCTCCTTAGTAACTTTTGAATGATTTTCCGTCTTATTTTAATGTTATTATTATTTAGTAGATAATGCAAGAGTAAAATATTATTTTTTAAAATCTTCAAAACCTTCGGAAAGTTTACTTGCATATAAATAACTTAAAATACCTTAAAATATGTGGCTCAGAAACAGCCCAAATTACTACTTGAGGATAATCACATCCCGAACCGCCTCTCTAATTTTCTCGACCGTTAAGCCAAGTACTTCATGAATCTCATCATAAGTACCACAGACTCCGAATCTGTCGGGTGAACCCACTATCCTCATGGGAACAGGCATCGCAGTGGCCAAATACTCCGCCACCGCCGAGCCTAATCCACCAATGACGGTATGTTCTTCCGCTGTGACCACTGCCCCGGTCTTTTCTATAGATTTTAGAATACTCTCCTTATCCAAGGGCTTAATAGTATGCATGTTGATCACTTCCGCATTTAATCCTTCCCTAGAGAGTGCGGCAGCCGCCGAGAGTGCTTTCGAGACCATTACTCCACAAGCAATGATAGTGACATCTTTCCCCTCACGGAGTATATTGGCCTTACCGATAACAAATTCATCATCTTCTTTAGTCACTACAGGGATAGGAATTCTCCCAACCCTCATGTAAGCAGGTCCGACATGCTCGGCTAAAGCTTTGACAGCTTTCTTAACTTCAATTCCGTCTACGGGCTCTATCACGGTCATCCCGGGGAAAGCCCTGGTCAAAGCAATATCTTCTAAAGGCAGATGGGTAGGTCCATCTTTTCCTGAAGAAGCTCCTATATTATGACCGATAATCTTCACGTTCTGCTTAGCATAACAAACTGAAATCCTGATCTGTTCCCAACCATTACCCAAAAGGAAATTAGCATAAGCATTAACAAAAGGAATTTTGCCGGCTACAGCAAAACCCGCACCGGTACCGATGATATCGGATTCTGCTATGCCTAAATCAAAGAATCTCTCCGGAAAAGCTTCCTTAAATAAGATAGTCATAGAGGCTTTGGCTACATCAGCATCCAAAACCACCACATCTTCATTTTCTTGACCTAATTCGACTAGAGCTTGACCATAGGCTAGACGTGGGGCAATCATCATCTTAGCTCAACTCCTTCAAAGCTACTTCTAATTGTTCGTCACTCGGTGCAGCACAATGCCAACCTACTTCATCTTCCATAAAGGATACCCCTTTACCTTTAACGGTATGGGCGATGATTACGCTCGGAGCTTCCTTAAAATCTTTAGCCTCGGTGAAAGCCTCATAGATTTGTTCAAAATCATGACCATCAATCTCAATAGTATGCCAACCAAAAGCAGCCCATTTTGCTCTTAGATCTCCTAAAGTTTTGATCTCATCAAGAGAGCCATCGAGCTGAAGCTTATTATAATCAACAATCGCACATACATTATTAAGCTTATAATGAGCTGCAGTCATCATCGCTTCCCAGACTTGACCCTCGTGTAATTCACCATCACCCAACATAACATAGGCTCTCTGCTCGGAACCATTTAGCCTAGCAGCCAAGGCTGTTCCATTAGCCACCGAAAGGCCTTGTCCCAGAGAACCTGAAGCCATATCAATGCCGGGAGTGAGCTCACAGCTGGGATAAGCCGGAAGCCTGCCCTCTCTTTGGCGAAAATCATAAATCTCCTCCCCGGCCAAGAAACCCATCTCGATGAGGACAGCGTATTGGGCCGGTACAGCATGCCCCTTAGATAGGAAGAAATAATCTCTTTCCGTCCATTTCGGATTCTTGGGATCTACCCTTAAAAAGCATCTATAAAGAACGGCCAGAAGATCTGTTGCCGAGAGACAGCCTCCCGGGTGACCTCCTTGAGCTTGATGAGTCATCCTCAAAATGCTCTTACGCATCTTTTGGGCAACTACCTTAGCATCTTGCAATGTTTGTCTCCGACTTTGGGACATATTTAGACCCCCTAATATTCCAAGTTATTTTAATCTTACTTTATTTAAAAACAAAATTCCAGCGTAAATAACGATTAGAAATAGAACAAAAAAAGATCCTACCAAGTTAATTTCAAAACTGCCGCCTGCTTAGTAATCTTTATCTCCTCAATTACTAACCCCACATGTTTTTTCTCTTTTTAAGCAGCAAACAGCAGTTGAAATTTCTTAGGATCTCTTTATTGAAATTGTCACTGATATGTCTCATTATGTAAAACACCGTTTCACATAATGAATCTAGTAAATTTTAAAGTAGCCTATTTCATAGGACACTGGAAATTCTTACAAAACCGGTTAAAGCCGAAAATATAAGTCGCCACTTTTTCCGGTCTTAGGTTTTCCCACTGAGTAATATCGATTCTTTCGCCGAAACGATTCACTGCAATCTTATCCGCACCGATCAAACCAAAGAATCCATTCTCATTTAAACGTATTGTCCACTCTCCATCCGTTTTACCTTCTATAAGACGAAGGTCACAGCGAGCATGGAAAATCTCCACGAGCTTTACAAATACTCCGAACAAAAAATCAGTCTTATTCTTTGGTTCAACAATAGGAATAGCTAGATCAGAGCAAAGTTCCTGAGCCAAGCCAGAAACACCCTTTTCAGGAGTATAACGATGGAAAAAACGAGTCATAAGAGTTCCATAGTTTATTGTTCCTGAACTAAGATCTATCGATAGAGGGTGCCTCAAATCCTTAAGATCAAGTACTATCTCATTATCTGTAATCTTCCACTTTCCTTGAAAACGCTTAAGTAACTGCTCGGCAATTTCAAAAGAAAGAATGTAAGTGGATATCTGTTTTTCATCTCTCACTGCACTCCCCATGCATTCCCTAGCTTCATTATAAGTTAAAGATGCTATCCTCATCATCTCTAGTTCCCTCCGTTTTTGTTTCATAATGTGAAACGCCGTTTCATTTTATCTTTAAAAATTTTGAAATCTTCTTAGAAAATTTCAGTTGTCCATTGCATAGCTATAATCCCTAATATAATATGCCGATTTTCTTTAAAATTCCCCTGGACATAAATAATTTTATTGTTTCACTATGCAAAACGGCGTTTCATTATAATTTTACTAATATTATGGACCCTTTTCCCCTAAGAGTCAATAGAAAAATAATAAATACACTAAGTATACATTAAACATACTTTAAGAACCGAATTATAGATCTAGACATCGAGGCTGTGTTTATAGTAAGAATAACCCATCTTAGCCGAGATCTCCTGACCGGCTCGCTTTATCTCTTCCCCAATTTTTTCTGTTCCTTTTTCCTTCATTCTATTTATAGGCCCGGAGACACTAATTGCACCTATTGCCCTACCTGAGTAATCGAAGATCGGCGTCCCCAGACAAAGAATACCTACTTCATTCTCCTCAGCTTCTAGGGCGAACCCTAATTTCTTTATCTCCCCTAACTGCTCCATTAATCTATCCGGATTTGTGATTGTCTTCTCGGTAAACTTAGGCATTCCTTTGGATTTAAGAATATGCCTTACTTCCTCTTCCGGTAAAGTGGATAAGATAGCTTTTCCGACCGCTGTACAATGCATCGGGGCCCTACGTCCAACCTTGGAATGCATACTGATAACCTGTGAGCCCTCTCTCCTATCTATATAGACCACTTCACCATCATTAGGCAATACTAAGTGGACTACTTCATCAAAGGACTTTGCCAAAAGACCCAGGAAGCTAGCAGCAATCTTGCGGATCTCCAGATCATTAAAAAATCTAATACCCAATTCGACTATTTTAATCCCTAAGCGATACCGATCCCGTTCCTTCTCCTTCTCTACATATCCCCGGTAACATAGAGTTCGGAGTATTCTGTAAACAGTACTCTTATGCAGCCCTATCCTATTGCCAATCTCCGTAACACCTAAGGGCTCCTCTGAGCGAGCCAGAACTTCTAAGATATCTAATGACCTTTCTAAAGTCTGAACATATCTTTCAGTCACGAAAAAGACCCCCCATTTTCTTTTCCAATATTTTTAATATTTTTTCTATAAATTCATTCTATTTAAATTTCTTCTCTACTTATATGTTATTTATATCTTTTTTAAGGTACTAATTATTTTTTAATCTTTACACTTGACCATTTATTTTAGTCTACCAAAAAACATAAAATAAATCCTAGTATTATTTTTCACAGGATCATTCATCCATCAATAGTATGCCTAACAATGAAATTATAGTCAATACTTATAGTTTAGCCAACATAAAAACACTGGAAAGTTATATCCCAGTGTTATCTTTACTAATATGGGGTGGATGATGGGACTTGAACCCACGAGTGCCGGAGCCACAATCCGGTGCGTTAACCACTTCGCCACACCCACCACGATTTCGATGTTCGATGTACTTGCACTTCGATTTCAATTATGGCGCGCCTGGAGAGATTCGAACTCCCGACAACCTGCTTAGAAGGCAGATGCTCTATCCAACTGAGCTACAGGCGCAATCATTTGCCAGTGCTCTCCATCGAATTATAATTAATGGTCGGGGCAGAGGGATTTGCTCCGCAGCTCCGCAGCTTCGCGGCTATCACGCCGGGGCAGGTAATTGCTCCCAGAGGTCGCATTTACTTTTTCTGCCCGTTCAAATCCCTTGTATAGCTATCTTTTATGGTCGGGGCAGAGGGATTTGAACCCCCGGCCTCCTGCTCCCAAGGCAGGCGCGCTACCAAACTGCGCTATACCCCGTCTTTTTGTGACAATGAATAGTATATCCCAAGAAAAATATCTAGTCAAGCAACATTTAATAGAAAATCCGGGAAGCATCCAAAAGCATTCTAGAAGATATTTTTCAGCATTTTATTTATTTTCTTGAATAACAAGCCTTTTATCTATCCGATAAAATATCCTTAAAAATATAATAAATTATCCGATCTGTACGATCCGTTTTAGTTTTTACTTGTTTAGTATCTTAAGAAGTTTTTTTATAATAGGCACAGCTTGGCGAAAAGCTTGGGCTCTATGGCTTAGTTCGTTTTTTTCCTCCAGACTTAGTTCGGCCATAGTCTTCTTATGTTCAGGCAAATAAAACACCGGGTCATAGCCAAAACCCCCTGTTCCCCTATTCAATGTCAACAAAAGATAAATTTTTAGAGTCCTACAAAACTCTAATAATAAA
>CALBJS010000151.1 GCA_937892995.1 uncultured Peptococcaceae bacterium
TATAAAAACCTTGTTGTCTCATGGTTTCCAGGTTATTCAGCAAGCCCTACATAGGATTCTCCTGTTCCTTAGAAGAGCCTATGTCATGTTCCTAGTGCCTTTACACCGATAGCCGCATGGTCAGTAATCAGGTATCTTCCATGCTTATCCCATCTACGTCAAAAATAAATGGTTTTGACTATGTTTTAGTATTAACGATGCTTCCTCGGACACTTCACTTTCGTTTAGCTCCATGACATCCACTTGACTGTTAATACAGCCTTTTTCCTTGCACTCAGTACCACAACTTTTGACTGCAACACCCAAGGATAGTTTGAAACCTATACCTGAATATCGATTTCGAGAGGCCTACTCTCATCTCTTCTAAAGCATGCGTTACAGTCAGTGCTGCAACACTTCAGGACACACTTGGACGCTTACCCCTGTGTTACCTATTCGTGATTCCCACACCAAAAAGAAAAGCCCCGCGAGAGAGCTTAATTACTTTCCCACGGGGCTGTATTTGTTACTCGGCCGCTTCTGTTACGGTAACTTCTGCCGTTACACCTTCCGCAAAGGTTACTGTTGCTTTACCATCAGCTATTGCGATGTTAGCTTCGGTTAACGCTTGAATCAGAGCATTCTCTGTTTCGTCTAAGGCTTTGATGGCCGCAAGTACTGCTGCTTTATCTTCACCTTTTTCAACCGCTACTTCTGCTGATTTGCCATTAATTAATGCTGCTGCTGCTTTTTCTGCTGCTAATGGGTCAGCTGCTTCTGTTACTACGATGGTTGCTGAACCAGTTTCGGTACCTAACTCTAATGCTACATCATATTTGGATTCTTCAGCATTCCAGGTTACGGTTGCTGTTGTTCCGTTTTCAATCAATGCTTCTACTGCACCTTGTACCCAAGCGGTCTTCGCTGCTTGATCGCCTTGGCTTGCTAATGGAATCTCGTAGCTGCCTGCTTCAATAAGACCCTTGTCTGCTGCTAGTTTAGCCGCATCGCTCATTACTTCTTCTGTCGCCGGGAATGTAATTGTTACTACTCCTGAATCAGCCGCATTCGCTATACTTGTTGCTCCTGTATGAGTGTAGCTGTTCTCCGCAACTCCAGTAAAGGTGTAGCCAGATTTTGCTGTCAAAGTTACCTTTGCTACATATACTGTTGATGCTGCAAAGTTTCCTGCTACAGATGTTGTTCCATCTGACCCAAACCACGCAATTGTTCCTGAGTATTGAGTTTCATCTATTGCTGTTGTATCTGGTGTTGCATCTTTTACCGGTGCTACAACCAATGTATCTAATGCTAATGCATCTACTACTTCTACTACCTTTGTCCACACGCCATTGTATGCGGGAGCAGTATAGGTACCAGCGCCCCCTGCTGTATATACATCTTGGAAATTACTATTAAATTCACCTAATAATTCCTTTCCTATCATTACGCCGGCTCTTTCCATTGTTATGCTAGTTAGACCGGTGCAACCCCAAAACGCACCATAACTGATGCCAGTCACGCTGTTGGGGATTGTGATGCTCGTTAGGCCAGTACAACCAGAAAACGCACCATCTCCTATGCTTTTAACGCTATTGGGGATTGTTATGCTTGTTAGACTTTCGCAAGCATAAAACGCATCATCACCTATGGTAGTCACGCTGTTGGGAATTGCATAGGAGGAACCCTCTTTACCTTGAGGATAGCGTATTAATTTTGTCTTGTCTTGATTATATAAGACTCCATCAACACTCGAATATTCCGTATTTGATCCATCAACATTTATTGATTGTAGCCTAGTGCAATCATCAAACGCATAATCCCCGATGAGGGTCACGTTCTTGGGGATTGTGATGCTCTCTAAGCTTTTACAATAACCAAATGCACTTTCTCCTATGCTTGTAACGCTAACGCTATTGGGTATTGTTATGTTCTTTAAGCTGTAACAATTATAAAATGCACGTTCTCCTATACTTGTAACACCATTAGGTATTGTTATGTTCTCTAAACTTTCACATTCATAAAATGCACAGCCTCCTATGCTAATTACGCCGTTGGGAATTACAATATTCGTTATGTCTGTACAATAAATAAACGCCTCTTCTCCTATATGCTCTACCGGAATATCATTAATTTTTGACGGGATAACAACAACCTTTTCTGTGCCGGTTTATGATTGTTCCTGACTCCGCATGGAAATCAAAATCATTTTCCGGAGATTCTTCAAGTACATTTACTTCACACGTAGCAGTTTTCCCGCCGGCTATTGCTGTAATGGTAGCAGTTCCCACTGCCTTTGCTGTTACTACGCCATTAGCAACTGTTGCTACACTAGCATCACTGGTTGTCCAGGTTACGGTCTTATTTGTCGCATTATCCGGCTCTACCTTTGCTATTATTGTTCCTGTTCCCCCAACGCCCAATATCATTGTTTTCGGAACAACACTAATAGCACTTACCTTTTCAGTGGTTGAGCCGCCACCGCCGCCACCAGCAGGAGGGGTTGTCGTCCCGCTTTGTTCCTGTCCGCCTATATTAGCTGTTACTCCGTCCGCCACAGTAGTAGTTGCCGGAGTCTGAGCTATCGAGACACCGGCGGTATTAACATTGGCGTTGGTAATTTGACCTTGTCCTGTTACATTAGACGCTGCATTGGCATTTAATGTACTTACAGTAGTTCCGTCGGCTAAGTTAATACCTGCTCCGACTGCCGTTTCGGCAATTGTCATGGTAGTAATACTTCCGCCTGTTACAGTAACATTTGCACCGCCGCCCTCAACACTTACCTCAGAGAATTCCCCATTCAGTATAACTTCCGCTCCCGCGGGAATAAATACGTTCACAAATCCTGTTCCTGTTAGATCAGATTCCTGAAGGGTACCGTTACCCTCCATTGTGACTTCACTAACGGCCGTATTACCCTGAGCTACCAGCCTTACACTGCTTCCATCGGGCACATCCACTATGACCGTCTGGCCATTAAAATTGTACATAATTACGCTGTTCGGTCCGCCGCCGTTAATTATGGTCTTTCCTTTAACGGTGACATCTCTTAAGGTGACGTCACCGTCTCCTATACTTTGGGCTAAGAGAAGATCACCTTCGATAATGGTGTTACGCAGAGTAACATCTGCAGCACTGATTATGACACTGCCGGATATGGTAGCTTGATCAGTTTCAGGTCCGTAAATGCCGGCCTGATCATATTTTGCACTTACAACAATGTCTTTTTTCGTGTGCATTATCCCATCCAGCACTGAGGAAGGTACTGCTGCCTGCCCGCCAAAGCCGATCGCTTTAGTGGCCAGGACTACCTTGTCCTTGAGATAATTTGTTGCAACTGTTGGCAGTGTCTTGCCGGTCAAGATTAATGGTGAAGAACTCTTGGCAGCTAAGACTGCCCCGGTTAAAGCATCGGCAAACTCGGTGCCTGTGCTTACATAGATATTTTCAAAATTAAATTCACGCTCAAAGTTTTTAAGAATGGCTATATTGGTCTCATATCTATCAGTACCGGCAAGTCTTAAGGACCCGGGTACTTGGTTTTCTATTTCACTACTGATTACCCCGGATCCGCCTACAAGGTAAGTCTGAGTAACAGCATTTTCTTGAAGATAATTGGCTACAGCGGTAGGAATTTTGTCTTTTGCTGTAAGCAGGATAGGCATCCCTAATTTCGAAGCAATTACTGAGATTGAAAGAGCATCCGGAAAATTATCGCCTGTGGCTAGAACAGTTCTCGCGCTGGTTCCAAGCTTTTCCGCTATTTTTACTGAGGTTGCATATCTGTCATCGCCAAAGATGCGTTCAATATCGGTTATCCCTGCTGCTTTTACTGCATCCTCGACATCTTGAGATACTGCATTATAACCGCCTGCTATAAAGAGGTGTTTTATCCCCAGTCTTTGTAATTCGGCTAATGTAGCCGGATTCAACTGTTTAGATTCGGTTAAAAGAATAGGCCCTTTGTATTTATGAGCCAAAGGACCGGCACAGAGGGCATCGGCGAAATTATCTCCTCGGGCGAGTACTGCATAATCAGCTGTTTGCCACCCTTTTTCGGAAATAGCGACCGCAGTTTTATATCTGTCGTCTCCGGCAATCCGACCTGTGTCTGTCGTTTGGGCAAAAACCGGACTAGCCAGAAATGTCTGTGATAATAGAAAACAGATCGCAATAGCGAATACCAGAATTTTTTTATGCCTATAATTCTTATAAAACATCCTTTTTCTCCTTTTTGTAAACAATTTAACTATGTAACTCATTTCCCCAACTTATAAAAAAATATATTGCAAACTCCTAAATTTTCACCCCCTCAAAAATAATTTGACCACACTTAGTTTAGTGAGGATTATACTTCTTTATGACCATTTATAACCATGGTCTTGATTTACTCCTAAGCATTTTCCTCCATATTATGTAATATTTTGCATGTAATTTTTTGTATATATCATATCATAAATTTCTCCTTTTTTGTGGAAAAAATTATCAATATTTTCGTTACTAATATTTTTCTTGAACTTAAGTCCTATACCTAATAAAAAAGAAAACCCCACTAACTCAATTTGAGTTGTGAGGCAAGCTAAGCTACCGTTCTTTTATTTTACTCTATCCCTTTGAGCACCGCATCCACAAGAGCATCGAAGTCCATATCTTCGGGCTGAACATTACAGAAGATAATGTTTCGGCCACAGTGCTGGGTTATAGTTCCGAGTATTATAGACACTATGATCTCCGGATCAAGGTCGGAACGCAGTTCACCTTTTTTCACGGCCTCGATTACCTGCTTCTTGATAAGCTCCCCGACCATAACACTTTGTTCCAGGAAAAGTGCTCCCAGTTCTCTAGCCATGACTTTAGAGTAGGCCATAGCATTAAAGATGCCGATATGCTGGCTAATAAGTTCAGCTTGATATTTGGCTAAAGCGGTAAATTTCTCTCTAAAACACTCCCCGGTATCAAGAATATCCTTGATGCTCCGGATATGACGCTCACGGTTATAGGCTATCATCTGTTCAAAAAGTTGCTGCTTGCTGTCAAAATATCCATAGACCGTACCTTTGCCTATCCCCGCTTCTTTAGCAATATCCTCCATTTTTGTCCCCTCAAAGCCTTTTAGGTAGAAAATCCTACCGGCGGCTTTAAGAATATCAATTCTTCTTTCTTCCTTATGCATACACTCCACCTATCCTGTCCAAAGTATCAAGGGACGGTTCCCTTGACAACCCGGAATTCCATCCTTGATTCTGCTGTCACCGGCACGCATTCCCCGTGTCAGGTACCCTATCACAAGGCACCTGATATGCATATTCGAAAAAGATAGCTATCTTGGCAAGGTAACTCCACCACCTGCACTCGCTTGGGAAGGCTTCTTCCGGCCTTTAAGCTTACCCTTAACCTTCTCACTAAGATCGTCAAAAATAGTATACATCACCGGAATCACTACTAGAGTTACGAGAGTAGATAAACTTAATCCCCAGACTACCACTATAGCCAGCGGAGAAGACAGTTCGGCACCTTCCCCGATCC
>CALBJS010000152.1 GCA_937892995.1 uncultured Peptococcaceae bacterium
TCTTCAAAAGGGTGATAAAATTTTACTGGAAGTAGAGATGAAGCTTGTACCGGGAAATTATGATGATATAAAAAGAAAAATGGAGGATTTTTTGGCCCGCCGTAAGGACAAACAACCTCTTAAGATACCCAGTGCCGGCAGTGCTTTCAAAAGACCTCCGGGCAATTACGCCGGGGCTCTGATAGAAAAAGCGGGTCTTAAGGGTTATAGGATGGGCGGAGCCATGGTATCTGACAAACATGCTGGTTTTATAGTAAATTTAGATAATGCAACCTTCCAGGATGTAATAAATCTTATCAATTACATACAACAACAAGTTAAAGAGAGATTTGACGTAAATCTTGAATCAGAGATCAAAATTATAGGTGATTAAAAAGGAGGAAGAAAAAATTGATTGTTGGGCTGGATATGGGGGGAACTCACGTTGATGCTGTTCTCATTCATCAAGGTGAAATCATCGAAGCAACCAAAAGTCCCACCGATCGCAGCAACTTATTGGAATCCGTTTGGGGAACCTTAAAATCGCTACTTTCTGGACAAGACCCCTCGCAAATCGAGCGGATAATTTTAAGCACCACTATTTCTACCAATGCTATTATTGAACATAAAACTGATTCTGTCGGAATGATAATCGAATGCGGACCCGGCCTTCCAAATGATTTTCTTTGTTGTGGCCGGGAAAATATTTTTATATCAGGGTATATAGATCATCGAGGCCGGGAAATCAGCCCCATAGACCCACAAGAAATTGAGCAAGCGGTAAAAACGTTTAAGCACAAAAATATCCCGGCGGTAGCAGTAACAGGGAAGTTTTCCGTACGCAATAGCGGACATGAGATAAGAATAAATGAAATGTTAAAAGATGAGTTTTTTCCCATTACCTTGGGTCATACTCTATCAGGCAAATTAAACTTTCCTCGCAGAGTTTTCACATCATATTACAATTCTGCAGTCTATACAACTTTCCTAAAGTTCAGTAAAAGCATATACAAAGCCCTTCAAAGAGAAAAAATCTGTGCTCCCATATATGTCTTGAAAGCCGATGGAGGCACCATGAGCCTAAAAGCCGGTGAACAATATCCGGTAAATACCATTCTTTCAGGTCCGGCCGCCAGTGTAATGGGCGGACAAGCTTTTCTTAAAGCTTCTCAAGATGCAGTATTCCTTGACATCGGTGGAACAACTACCGATATATCATTTTTAGCGGATGGAGTTCCTCTTTTTGAGCCTTTGGGTAT
The DNA here is from genome assembly GCA_937892995.1 of uncultured Peptococcaceae bacterium. Taxonomy (GTDB): domain Bacteria; phylum Bacillota; class Desulfitobacteriia; order Desulfitobacteriales; family Syntrophobotulaceae; genus CALBJS01. Next base: position 1,239 of record CALBJS010000152.1, read on the forward strand.
AAAAATCGAAGGATTGCCAACATTGGTTAGGGCACTTTATAGTGTTTCCATAGGTGTGGGCGGAGATAGCAGAGTTCGTGTTAAAAACCAAAGCCTTGTTATAGGCCCTGAAAGGCAAGGGCCACCCAAGGCTTTAGGCGGGTTATGCCCCACACCCACGGATGCTATGATTGCATTGGGATTAATTGATCTTGGTGACAAGCATAAAGCTATTTCAGCCATGAAAGAAATAGGCGGGCCGTTGAAATTAGACCCGGTAGCCGCGGCGAAGAAAGTTTTGGATACAATGGCTGATATGATAAAAGATAAGGTGGAAAAACTGCTGAATGAAATAAATTCTCATCCGGTATATACAGTCAAAGAGTTGCTTTACGGTAAAAAAATCAATCCCAAATTCATACAAGTTATAGGTGGTCCTGCCAAGGCGATTGCCCCCATGCTTTCAAAAAAGTTCGGTATGCCATGTCGGTATCCCGAAGTTTATGAAGCGGCCAATGCGGTAGGGGCAGCATTAGCCAGGACCACAGCGGAAATCACGATGTTTGCAGATACTGCCCAAAAAACCCTTTCAGTGCCGGAAATGGGCTTATATGAAAAAGTAAGCCAAGGATACACTTTAGAAGAATCAAAAATGCGAGCCTTGGACTTGATAAAGCGCCAATCCATGTTATTCGGGGCTAAAGAAGGCGAGATTCGTGCTGAGATAATAGAAGAAAACAGCTTTAATATGGTTCGGGGTTTTTATACAAGCGGCAAAAACATAAGGATCAGAGCCCAGACAAAACCCGGATTAATATATCGATTGCGGAGTGATGAAAATGTTAGCAGCTAAGAACCGGCTGGGCTTAGTTTTATTCCCTGCTTTTGATTGGGCAATCAGTCCTTCCCATCCTGAGCGTGAAGAGAGGTTGCTTTATACTCAAGATCAGATCTTTGAAGAAGGCATCATGGATATAGAAAATATTAAATTCTATAACCCTGAGGTAGCCTTAAAAAAAGATGTACAAAGAGTGCACTTTTGTGTTCCTGACGTTGATCAAAGAGTAACAAAATCTCATCTGATTTCTGCGGGTGGAGCTATTAAGGCAGCCCATACGGTTATGGACAGAGAAGTCGATAAAGCTTTTGCTCTTATACGGCCCCCTGGCCACCACGCTCAGAGAGTTGTATATGGTGATAGAGGTTTTTGTATCATCAATGTTGAAGCGGTAATGCTGGAAAACCTCAGGGCAAAATACGGACCCTTTCGGGCGGCAATAGTTGATACCGACTGTCATCATGGTGACGGTACCCAAGATGTGTATTGGAATGACAGAGATACCCTTTTTATTTCTTTTCACCAAGACGGCAGAACCCTTTATCCGGGAACGGGGTTTTTGGACGAATTCGGTGGTCCCGGTGCTTTAGGATATAATATAAATATCCCGCTACCACCTGGGACCGGTGACGAAGGTTTTTTATATGTGCTTGACAACCTTGTGCTGCCCATATTAAGCGAGTATAAACCCGATTTAGTCGTAAATTCTGCCGGCCAAGACAATCACTACACAGATCCGCTTACCAACATGAATTTTACCGCGCATGGTTACGCGGAATTGAATCATAGACTAAGTCCCGATATAGCAGTTTTAGAGGGAGGATATTCCATAGAAGGGGCATTGCCATATGTGAATCTTGGGATAATCTTGGCTATGGCCGGTTTAGACTATTCACATGTTCGGGAGCCTGATTATGATTTACAAAAATTAAGACAGCCACAAAAAATTTCTGACTACATAAAAGAGCTTTGTGAGAATATCTATAGTCGTTGGAAACAAAAGGATGCACTTACACACGAGTTACTGAAAGGAAAGGATTATATCACAAGGCAAAGACAAGTATATTATGATACTGACAGCATTATGGAGTATCAAACGCAAAAATTTAAAGTATGCTTAAAATGCTCCGGTGTAAATACAATTAAATCTCATACTGACCGGGGAATGCCTATATTTGCCGTAACCATACCCGGCGACGCATGTCCCTCATGTATAGACGAAGGCTATAAAATCTATAAAGATACCGATATACAGAAATATTATAAAATATATCTACAGGATCGCACAAATGACACCTACCTGACCAAAGGTGCCAGGAACTTAACTTATTAACTTATTAAGCACTGAAAAATTTTTTTTTAGAGTAGGGAACGGCTTTGGCCGTTCTCTACTCTTTTAATAGTGTACACGGCATGGACGGAAGCTAAAAAATGTTATATAAAATTGCGAAAATTATAATCCTGCAATCGTAGTATATAGCAAAATAAGGATGAAGAAAAGAACATATAACAGGGTACAATATCTAAGAGAATCTAGCGAAAATGGAGGTGCTAATTTGGACAATCTTAAAAACCTTTGCACTAATCTTTCGGATCAAAATCTAAAACTTGAAAACTTTATCACACAAAATCAAACCAGCTTTAACAATTTAAACAATCAATTTAAAAAAGTTCAGCAGGACATACTGCATTTCAAAAATGACATAGATAAAACAATTCAGCAAATCGAGATGGAAATAGAACGGAGCCAGAATCTTCTGACCAAATGGGTGTCGGGGGCTAACACTAAACTAATGCAGGAACAAATAGCCCAAAAACGAATGGCTCTGACAAACCAGGTACAAAAAATAAATGATGTTTTCACTCAAATTTCCCAAGAAATAGATAAAACATTAAATGATTTTGGTACATCATCCCAACAGATTGTCGCTGATTTTAAAAATACCGAAAATCAGTTACAAACTATATCGAAAGCAAATCAAACAGTAGGTGCGGCGTCTTCTTTAAACGATGTAACCACCCATCTTCAGCAAAGTTTAAAGCAGGCCATAGATGCCCTAAATTCTGCACGACAAGGTATAGAACAACAGAAAGTATTTAATGAAATAAATAAATCCATTGATAATTTACTTCAGTAATGGAAAAAATTCATATATTAAAACTCATTACACAGGGTATGCTAATATGGGAAGTTAAAATTCCTTGAGGGAGGTGTTAGTTTGACCCATAAAAAGGATTTTAGCGATTATTTACTGGAAAAGAAAATTGATGCTGAGGTTTCTGAAGAAATAAATAACAAACTGGAAGGTACCGGCACGTATGTTGATCAGGCTGGGACAAACCAACAAACCCAAGGGGGTGCAAATAAACAAATGACTAATCAAACAAGCCAATTTCCCCAACAGTTTCAGCAACTACTAAGCCAGTTAAAAAATCAGGCTCAGACCCA
>CALBJS010000153.1 GCA_937892995.1 uncultured Peptococcaceae bacterium
GGGAGTGCGCATAATGTTGATTATAAAACTTTCTCTGCCACTGGGCAACCATTCCTAAGACTTGATTATTTAGAATGATGACCTTCACAGGAAGATTAAGATCCGCAATCGTCATCAATTCCTGGCAATTCATCATAAAGCCGCCATCTCCGCAAATACAAATTATCTTCTTTTCGGGTTTTCCTACTTGAGCACCTAGAGCGGCCGGAAGACCGTAGCCCATAGTACCTAGCCCACCTGAAGTTAAAAAAGATCTAGGATATTTGAACTTGTAATGCTGTGCAGTCCACATTTGATGTTGGCCAACATCGGTAACAATAATAGCTTCCCCTTGAGTTATCTCACTTACCTTTTCAATAACCGCTTGCGGTAAAATTTGGGGGGATTCTTTGTTATATACAAGAGGTTTTTCCTTTTTCCAAGCAACTACTTTTTCTTGCCATGGATTAATCTGTTTAAACCATTCAGAGCTAGGACGTTCTTTCACCCTTTCAAATAATTTCCCCAAAGACCATTGAAGATTACCTATAACTCTAATCTGAGACCTTACATTCTTATTAACCTCTGCAGGATCAATATCGAAGTGGACTATTTTGGCCTTAGCAGCAAATTCGTTCAACAATCCCGTAACCCTATCATCAAATCTAACACCAAGACCAACAAGTAAATCCGTTTCCGTAGTTGACATATTTCCAGCATAAGTGCCGTGCATACCAATCATTCCAAAATAATTCGGATCATCATCTGAAACACATCCTAAACCCATCAAACTAGTGACCACAGGTATCCCGGTATAAGCAATTATCTTTCTTATTAATTCGGAGGTATCCGAAAGATTTATTCCTCCACCAACAAAAAATAATGGTTTTTGAACCTTGCATAGCTCCTCGTAGACAGCATCAATGGAACTATCATCCCCTTCATACACAGGGTTATATCCTCTCAGTTTTATTTCCTGAGGATATTCAAAGTCAATTTCCGTAGCAAAGATATCTTTAGCGATATCCACTAGTACTGGCCCTGGTCGACCTGTACGAGCAATATAAAACGCTTCTTTAATTACCTGAGGTAATTCTTGAACATCCTTAACCAGATAATTATGCTTAGTAATCGGGGTCGTAATTCCCCTGATATCGGCCTCTTGAAAAGAGTCCCTGCCAATGAGTGAAACTGCAACTTGTCCAGTTATGGCAACTATAGGAATTGAATCCATATAAGCTGTAGCAATTCCCGTAATAAGGTTTGTTGCTCCAGGGCCAGATGTTGCGATACACACCCCAACTTTACCCGTTACCCTGGCATAACCGTCGGCGGCATGAATAGCACCTTGTTCATGTCTCGGAAGTATATGAGGATATTTAGACATATAAAGTGCATCATATAACGTTAACACCGCCCCACCTGGGTAACCAAAAATTACTTCAACATTTTCTTGCTTCAAACACTCTATTATTGCTTGTGCCCCGGTCATCTTCATTAGCTCTATCCTCTCCTCTCTATTATAGGTATTATAGTACAGACGTCAGGAGAATGCACTATATTAAATAGTTTTTTTACATGGGGTAAACGGGGTAAACAAAGAATCCCGGGGAAACCCGAGATCCATATTAGATATTATGAACATAAAACAGCCTATTTTATCACTATTTAATAGATTGATACTCTTTTTAGTTGAATCTGTTTTTGATCTCAACAACAAGCGGACTAGCAATAAATATAGAAGAATAGGCCCCACTAAATACCCCTAAAATCATAGCTAAAGCAAAGATTTTAGTTGATTCGCCTCCTAGAATGAATATGGCTAAAAGAGCAATTAGTACTGTACCGGTTGTCTTAATCGACCGCCCCATAGTTTGCCAAACAGATTTATCTACCATTTCTTCGAAACTATCTTTCTTCTTCATTCGTTTTTCATTTTCCCTGATCCGATCATAGATTACAACCGTGTCGTTAATAGAATAACCAAAAACGGTAAGAATGGCAGCAATAAAAGTCGCATCAATTTCCCATTGGAAAAGGGAGAAAAATCCTAAGATAATGAACACGTCATGGAGAAGTGCAAATACACCCGTAGCGGCATAAATAAAGCGAAAGCGTAAAGAAATATAGAGCAGAATAAGAATAGAAGCGACCACAAGGGCTTTGATTGCACCGCTGCGTAATTCTGCTCCAATAGCAGGTCCTACATTATC
>CALBJS010000154.1 GCA_937892995.1 uncultured Peptococcaceae bacterium
ACCCAGACATTGGGAGAAAAAATGTTGCCAGATTCACCGAAAGTATCCCGAATGCCTACCCTTTGCAAAGGGACAGGACATTGTTCCCCAAGGACCTCAGCTACGGCACTTCCCAGACCACCGATAATATTATGTTCTTCAGCCGTAACCACAGCCCCGGTTAGTTTGGCTACCTTCACTATTGTCTCCGTGTCCAGAGGCTTGAGTGAGGCACAGTTCACAACTGTTACCTCTACTCCCTGGTTAGAAAGCTCCTCGGCCGCTTTTAAAGCTTCATCTACCATAAGTCCAATTGCCATGACTGTCACATCTTGGCCTTCCCGAAGAACATTGGCCTTACCAATTGTGAATTTATAATCCTTATCAAAAAGAACCGGAATAGCAAGTCTACCCATGCGAATATAGACAGGACCTTGATAGGCGGCAGCAGCCCTGATCACTTGGGTAGTTTCCTCGGCGTCCGCCGGGACGAGCACAGTCATATTAGGTAAAGAACGCATTAATGCCAGGTCCTCTATTGCTTGATGAGAAGCACCATCTTCCCCGACGCTAATACCGGCATGAGTAGCTGCGATCTTAACATTAAGCTTAGGATATGCTACCGAATTCCTTATCTGTTCGAAGGCTCTGCCCGTGGCAAACACCGCAAAGGTACTGGCGAAAGGCACTTTTCGCCAGTACCTTTGCGGTGTTTGCCACGGGCAGAGCCAGGCCGGCGGAAAAACCTATTAAATTCTGTTCCGCGATCCCCATGTTAAAAAAACGCTCCGGATAAGCCTTGGCAAAGCCTGCTGTTTTTGTTGATTGGGAGAGGTCCGCATCCAGCACAATAATGTCTTTATTCTCCTTACCAAGTTGAATCAGTACTTTACCATAAGCATCTCGCGTAGCGATCTTTTCTATTTTTTTAATGAATTTTTCAGACATGAGCGTTCCCTCCCTTTAACTCTGCCAAGGCTAGCTCCGCTTGTTCCGGGCTTGGAGCACTTCCGTGCCAGCCGGCCTGGTTTTCCATGAAAGAAACTCCTTTTCCTTTGGTGGTCTTAGCGACAATAATTGTGGGTTTCCCTTGGAAGTTCTTAGCCAGTTCCAAAGAATTAAGCAATTCTTCAACATCATGGCCATCAACTTCGAGGACATTCCAACCAAAAGCTCTCCATTTGTCTGCCAAGGGAGCGGAATTCATGACTTCTTCATTAGTCCCATCAATCTGTAGTCCATTATAATCTAAGACGGCTACAAGGTTATCGAGCTTATAATGAGCAGCTGCCATAGCTGCTTCCCAGACCAAGCCTTCGGCAATTTCGCCATCCCCTAATAGGCAATAGACTCGGTAGGTTTTCTGATCGATCTTCCCGGCAAGGGCCATTCCGGCCGCAGCGGAAAATCCCTGTCCCAAGGAACCCGTAGACATATCTACACCAGGAACCTTGAGCATATCGGGATGCCCCTGAAGAAAGTGCCCTGTCTGCCTTAGATTAACTAACTCTTCCCGAGGGAAAAATCCTCTTTCAGCCAAGGCAGCATAGAGTACCGGAGCAGCATGCCCCTTGCTAAGTACGAAGCGGTCCCGATCCGGCCACTGAGGATTATCAGGTTCAATCTTCAGGACAGAAAAATAAAGTACAGACATGATATCTGCGGCGGAAAGACTACCCCCGGGATGACCTGATTTAGCCAATACCAACATTTCTATAATATCCTGACGGATCTTACAGGCCATTTTCTGAAGAATAGTAGTCATAAATTATTACCTCCTTTAAATTATCCATTTCTACTTAAACGGACAAATTTAGCTATGTATTTTAAGAATATAGGCCTGAATAACCCCGGCTCTCTTCAAGTCGGGGTCTTCTACTCTATATTAATTGTGCCCTTCTCCTTAAAGACCGAAAGCTAAAGTCAGGAGCAAGAAGCCAGAAACCAGTAAGTAGATCTTTTAAAGTTTTACTGCTCAGTCTGACCTGCTTGATGTTGTAACCAAGCAGAGATAAACTGGTCGATCTCCCCATCCATGACCACATTGACATTACCGGTTTCCACATTGGTTCTATGATCCTTAACCATACTATAAGGATGAAAAACATAAGATCTTATTTGACTTCCCCAGGCTATTTCGTTTAATTCTCCTCGTATCTCGGAAAGTTCTGCCGCTTGTTGTTTTCTTTTGAGCTGTAAAAGTTTCGCTTGGAGGATACGCATAGCATAGGCTTTATTCTGAATCTGGGATCTCTCGCTCTGACACTGCACTACTGTCCCTGAAGGAAGATGAGTGATCCTAACCGCTGAGTCGGTTTTATTAACATGCTGACCGCCTGCCCCGCCTGAACGATAGGTATCTATCTTTAATTCCTCAGGGTCTATGGTAATAGCCATATCCTCGTTAACTTCAGGCATCACTTCTAAAGAAGCAAAGGATGTATGGCGGCGTCCCGAGGCATCAAAAGGGGAGATCCGTACTAAACGGTGAACTCCTTTTTCACATTTAGCATACCCATACGCATTCTCGCCGCCTACAGAGATGGTAACACTTTTAATACCTGCTTCTTCCCCGGGTAGCAAGTCGAGAGTTTCCACTTTATAGCCCCGTCGTTCTGCCCAGCGGACATACATTCTATAGAGCATCTGAACCCAATCCTGGGATTCTGTCCCTCCTGCACCGGAATGCAAGGTAATAATAGCATTGCTTCGATCGTAGGGTCCATTAAGCAGGATTTCTAACTCTAATTGGCTGAATTGTTTTTTTTGCTTTTTAACCGCTTTTTCAATCTCTTCTTCCAACGAAGAATCTTCTTCCTCTAAAGCTAACTCCCAGAGGGTAGCTAGGTCTTCAGTTTCCTGCCTTAATTCTTCATAAGAATCAATCCTATCCTTTTGTCGGGTTATTTCCTGCATTAATTTTTGGGCCTCTGCCGGATCATCCCATAAATCAGCCCTGTTGATTTCTTTCTCTAACTTTTCTAGCTTAACCATTCGTCCTGTAACGTCAAAGGGAGACCCTCAAATCTGCTAAACGCATTTTTAGACTCTCAATCTCTTTCTTCCAATCAGCCAGCATTTCACCACTCCATTATAATAAAATATTTTTTTGCCTATCACTGATATTAAATTTTAGGCTCGTCTTCTCCTTTTTGAGTTTACCCTAATCAATAACTTTCTATGATGCACTAACCGTTAGCCCCACAACATTTTTTATACTTTTTCCCGCTACCACAGGGGCAAGGTTCGTTACGTCCGACCTGTTCCCCTGTCCGCCGAGGCTTTTTAACCTGCTCTTGGTACACGCCGCTGTACACCTCGCTGCGGGAGAGGATCGTAACCCTCATGGTATAGGTAGCAACATCTTCCTGGATAGCCTCAATCATCCCTTGGAACATATCGAAAGCCTCATTCCGATACTCTATGAGCGGATCCCTTTGACCATAGGCCCTTAAGCCTATTCCTTCCCTGAGGCTATCCATAGCATCTAGGTGATCCTTCCACCTGGTATCCACGACTTGTAAAACGACTGCTCTCTCAATCTCCCGCATAAGTTCGGAACCTAACTGTGCTTCACGAATCTCATAGTACTCGGCGGCTTGTCTGATCAGAAGTTCCTCGACCTCTTCTTTGGCCAAATTACTTATCTGTTCTACCGTAAAGTCGTGATCAGGAATGATGACATTTTCTACATATTCAAGAAAACTGACCAAATCCCATTCTTCAGGATAAGGACTATTCCCGCTAAAACGAACGATGGTATCTGAGATGACTTTCTCGATCATCTCTCGAACATGTTCTTTAAGGTTCTCTCCCGTAAGCACCGCCCGCCTCTGGGAATAAATGATCTCCCGCTGCTTATTCATCACATCATCGTAATTAAGGACATGTTTACGGATGTCAAAGTTACGATTCTCTACCTTCTTCTGGGCATTCTCAATGCTTTTGCTCACAATCTTAGATTCCACCGGAATACTGTCATCCATTCCTAGCTTATCCATCAAGCCGGCGATGTTATCCCCCCCGAATAATCTCATGAGGTCATCCTCCAGATCGGAAGAGCGTCGTGTAGGGAAAGAGTGGAGATCTCGG
>CALBJS010000155.1 GCA_937892995.1 uncultured Peptococcaceae bacterium
AACAATTCCTCCGGTAATAGCGACGCTGCCTCCGGTCTGGCCACTGCCCGCCCCGCGAGGGGTTACCGGCACTTCATTCACAAAAGCATATTTCATGAGTTTGGACACATCCGCAGTGCTGTCTAAGCTCACTACAACATCTGGAAAGTACTCGTTTGACTGGGAAGCAAACGAACTGTCGTAGGTATAAGTGTAGCACTGGAGTTCAGTCTTAAGAACCTTCCCGGAACCAAACATACCTTCCATATCTTTGATAAGCTGTTCCGTGGAAACCATAATCCTATCACTCCCTTTTTGTATTTAGTTTGAATTATGTTATGTAGAAAATCTCGATTATTAGGCAACACAAATTAATAAGCAAATAACTAATATTAATTCCATTTCTCCCCAAATCTATTTGGGAACTGTTATTCTGCCGTGAATTGCTGACAGAGCTACAGTGAGCGGGGATGCAAGATATATCTGAGCACCTTTTGAACCAATGCGGCCGGGAGTATTACGGATCGTGGTGGTGATAGCCACATCGTCTTCGGCCAGCACTCCAAAATGCTTGCCCGGACAGGAGCCACAGCCGGGAGGCAGGATTACTGCTCCGGAATCCCGGATAAGACGGGAAATTCCCAGACTTTCCATGAAATCAAGCACATTCTTGGAAGCTGGGGTAAGCACAAAAGTTACTGCGGAATGGATTTTCCTCCCGGTCAGAGTATTAGCAATGATTTTCATATCTTCCAGGCGGCCTGCTGAGCAGCCTCCAGCTATTGCCATACTAATCTCCGTACCTTCCGCCTCCCGTACCGGGCTGATGAAAGTAGGATTAGGGGGTACTGCCAGCAGTGGCTCTATCTCCGCTGCTTCCAGATAATAATCCACTTCATCACCTTCGCCTTCAGGCAGAATTAAGGCTGTCCGCACTCCTCCTTCAGGCAAATAGTTGCAGATACTCATCTTCCCGGCAAGGGATAATTGATTTAACAAAGAACCTGTTAAGGCTACCGCTTTACCCTTAATCTCTTTGGACAGTTTACTGATAAGATATAAGGCTACATCCCGCGGCAAGGTATTGCCGGAGAGCGTTCCATTGATGGCGATAGTTAATTGTTCAGGAACAACTGTGGCAAAGATGCCGTTTTCCAACACCCAAACAAATTGCTCCGGAGTTACTGAGAAAGCAATTGCTCCAAAAGCTCCGGCAGTCGCTACATGCCCATCGGCTCCTACGATAATTATACCCGGCCAGATGGATTCCTCTTCAGCCACAACCTGGTGCAGAACTCCTTCTCCGCGGTTGTACAAGTAACAACCCAATTTCAGGGAAAACTCCGTAAACTCCTTATGAAACTTTCTATCCTTGATTGACGGGGCTGGGAAAGCATGGTCTAAAGTAAAAAGCACCTTGCGGCAGGCTACGTGTTTGCTCTTATCCTCCCCCCAATGCTTTAATAAATCAGGACCGCTCCCATCGTGGGCCAGGGCTAAATCAACATTTAAAATAATTTCTTGTCCTGGATAAATAAACCCGGCGTTCCCTGCTTTCGCCATTTGTTTATATAAGAATTTTTCCATTGTTCACCTACCTTAAAGCTCCCAAATCTTTTAAAGCCTTTATAATATTCCCGCCAATATCAGAGGGATTATCGTTAAAATAACTGTCAAGCTTCTTAAAACCTATCCCCTCTTTATCCCCTAGGATATCTATTTCGACTCCTAGGGCTAATACTATTCCCCGGGGTTTAAGCCCTTTTAAGATATTTCCTCCGGCAATGAGGCTATTATCCAGAACGATGACGATATCTGCATCTACTTCCGGGGTAGATCTCTCCCTGATCTCCTCCTGATCAATGCGCACAACACCAAAAGTCGGGGCCCCGGGTCTTACGGCAGCAAAAGAATTGAACGCTTGAACATGGTAGCCCTTTTCCAAAGCATAATTAGCTATCTTTTTGACTAATTCGCCTATTGGTTGACCAAAACGACCATGTAAACGGACTTCCTTCATACTATTTCCCCACCTTTCCGTAATAGTCATCTACCTGCTGTTGCAGTCTATTAATTTCTTCAGCAGAGATTTTGCTAAAACGTTTCTGGGGGAAGATATAATCTTTCACCGGAATGAGCTGAGGTTCAACAGTGCGTTTTCTTATACCATCCTCAACCTCATAGAGTTCCCAGAGCCCGCAATATACTGCCCTCCGGGCAAATTCTACGGTCTGATCACTAGGAATCCCCCATCCTCTAAAGCAAGGAGCTAAAATATGAATGTAGGAGAAGCCCTTACGAGAAGCGGCTTTTTTCAACTTAGCCATTAAGTCTGCCGGAAAGGCAATGGAGGCACTGGCTACATAGCCAATACCGTGTACTTCCATAATAGCGAGCATATTCTTTTTATTGGTAGGTTTCCCAAGAAAGGCATTTGAAGTTAAAGCTGTTTTGGGAGTTTGGCTACCCGTTTGTCCGCCGGTATTCATATACATTTCGTTGTCATAGCAGACATGGAAGATATCCTCATTTCGTTCCGCAGCCCCGCTGAGAGCTTGGAACCCTATATCCGCACTGCCGGCATCCCCACCCCAGGAAACGACGTTAACATTTTTAATGCCTTGCACTTCTAAGGCAGCTCTAATGCCTGATGAAACGGCAGGAGCACATTCAAAAAGAGTGTGATAAAACGGTATTTTCCAAGTAGTCCTACGGTTGTTACCTCCAAGGGTGGCCATACAGGAAGCCGGGATAGTGATCATGGTTCTTTCTCTCAGAACTTTCATCGCCTGTCTGCCCGCTATAGCAGCAGCACAGCCTTTGCAGCCTACATTACCTGGTCCGAAGAGATCCTCTTGCGGCAATTGTTCCAGATTTATTTTGTCAATCACTTCTATCCCCCCCTTACAGCCCTATCCAGACTGAACTGTTTTTTGACTCGCTGCAGTCTTCCGTGGAATCTACAGCCTGTTTAATCTCGGCTACACCGCTTTTGGCACCGCCTAAGCCAATAATGCAGCTATTAATGACCATCTCTGTCCTTCCATAGAAAGCAGCCTTTATATCTGTTGCCAGAGCCCCGCCAACACCAAATACTATGTTCTTATCCAAAACGGTCACATATTTAACGTTCTTGAGGTTTTCGTATAATTCTTTTCCGGGAAATGGTCTCCATACTCTCAATTTAACTAACCCAATCTTTTTACCCTGGCTACGAAGATTATCAACTAATAGTCTGGCTGTAGAAACAATAGAACCCATGGCTACAATTGCATGTTCTACATCTTCCATTCTGTAGGCTTCCAACAAACCTCTGCTGTCTCTTCCAAATTCCTTCTTATAGTCCTCAGAAACCTGAGGGATAACAGTCAGGGCCTTCTCCAGGGCTTCATTTTGCCTAAATTTATAATCCATATAAAAATCCGGACTGGTTACAGTATTAACACCTTGGGGATTATTAATATCCATTACCGGCATTCTCTTCAGAGGAAGGAATGCTGCCACTTTCTCGGCTGAAGGAGCTTCTACTTCTTCCTGAGTATGGGACTGAATATATCCTTCGTAATTAACCATGACCGGTGTTCGTAGTTCTTCTGCTATCCGGAAAGCTTGGATGGTATTGTCCAAGATATCCTGGTTATTCTCAGAGAAGATTTGAATCCAACCGTTGGCCCCTTGAGAAACAGCATCACCGTGTTCGGGAAAACGACTATGCGGAGCAGATAATGCCCTGTTAGCTACACCCATGACCACCGATTGACGCAGACCTGCCACATGGTAGGCTACTTCAGTCATATAGAGAAGCCCCTGTGAATTTGTTACAGTATAGCTTCGAGCCCCGGCCAGTGATGCTCCCAGAACGGCAGCCAAAGCACTGTGATCCGATTCTGCTCGTATGAACTTACAATTCAATTCCCCGTCCTCAATATATTTACTGAGCCTTTCCATTGCGGGGAAAGCCGGGGTGATCGGATAGTAGGACAGAACTTCTATCTTGGATAGTTTAGCCCCCAGTGCTGCTGCTTCGCTACCTGTCATCAAAACCTTACTCATTTGCTACCCTCCTTTACCCCAAATATTCCTAATACTCCTGTATATTCGGGGACCATCACTATTCCATCGCTTTCTACGGCACATATCCCGCATCCTTTACAAACCGAGAGATCGACTGCAATTATTCCCTCTTCATGGAAAAGTGCTCCCTCAGGGCAGAAAAATAGGACCTTCGGATTTACTTTCCCAGGCTCTTGAATCTCGGGACGGTACTCCCTCCAGGAAGATGCTGCTGAGATCTCCGCTAGACTTCCTGGAGTTGCTGTGGGGACAATTGGTAGCTCTTTGGCCATTTAATTTTCACCTCCTTAACCTTCGGAATACGCAATTTCCATGCCAATTGTTACTAAGCTTACCAATAGAATTTATTCTTAAAAATAAGACGGCTTGTCCCCTTCGAGAATGCTTAGTAATATTCCCTTGTACTGTTCAAAATAATTAAATTGATCTAATACTTATAAAATAGTCTATATGTTTAGGATATGTTTTTTATCATGACGTTTCACTTTTAAAACACTATTTGTTTCACAAGCGATCTCATGTTCGAAAAACACAACAAAAAATGTCCCTAGCCTTTCTGCTTTAGGGACATCCTAATTCATCCTTCAACATTTGTATTCAATTTTATTTCTTGGAAACAGAGTTTAATTTACGCCAAAGTGTCGTCCTGCTTATCCCCAAGCGACGAGCAGCCTCTGTCTTATTACCCCGACACTCCTCAAGTGTTTTCTGGATTAATTGCCTTTCAAGCTTGCCAATTCTTTCATCTAAAACCCTGGCATCCTGAACATCCTGTAAGCCCCCTGATTCTTTGTCCCTGAGTTCTGTGTTTACCGCCGGATCAGATTCTTCCAGCAACAGAGCATTGAAGATATCAATATCCGTAATCTGTCCTTTCCAGGATCTCATCGCTAATCGTTCCATGGCATTCCGGAGTTCTCTAATATTACCAGGCCAATCGTACTTAAGTAATAATTGCTCGGCCTCAGGAGAAAAAGTTCCGGTAGATTTTCCTCTCCGAGAACAAAATTCATTTAAGAACTTCTGAGCAATAAAGATAATGTCCCTTTCTCTTTCCTTCAAAAGAGGAATTTTTAGCGAGAGTACATTTAAACGATAATATAAATCTTCCCTGAATTCTTGTCTTTCTACCATCTTTCGAAGGTCCCGATGAGTTGCAGCGATAAGGCGGACATTAACCGGCACTATACTGCTATCACCTAAACGCATAACTTCACCTTGTTCTATGACCCTAAGTAATCTAGCCTGGAGCATAGCCGACATTTCCCCGACTTCATCAAGGAAAAGTGTACCACCGTGAGCCATTTCAAACATACCGGCTTTCCCCCCCTTACGGGCTCCGGTAAAAGCTCCTTCCACATAGCCGAATAATTCACTTTCGAGAAGGCTTTCAGGTAAAGCAGCACAGTTAATAGCCACAAAAGGCTCATTCCTTCTTTTACTGGTATCATGAATGGCATGAGCAAACATTTCTTTACCGGAGCCTGTCCGGCCATAGATAAGAATAGTAGAATCTACTCCCGCATATTCTTTGGCTAGTTCGATAGCTTTTTTCAGAATATTACTTTGCCCTAAAATATCTTCGAATTTATATTTGGCTACTAATCCTCTCTCAGCCAACCGTCTCCGAACTTTACTTTCTAGCTTTTGCAACCTTTCAATATGTTGAAAAGTAGTAACAACCCCTTCGATCCTATTGTCCACAATAATCGGTACCCTATTAGCTACAACTTTGGAGTTGCCCAATTCTAGAAATTCCCCAATTTCCGGTTGTCCTGTCTTAAGAAGATGGTGACAATGAGCCTTGGGGATAACTTCAGTAATATACCGGCCAAGTGCCCTATCGGCTTTCCAACCGGAAAATTGCTCGGCAACCCTGTTAAATGCCGTGATCTTTCCTTTTTCATCTAGGGCTATAATGCCATCGTAAGTGAAGTTCAGGATTACTTTAAGTTGTTCGGCCTTTTTCTTCTCTTGTTTACGTACCTCTTTCACCCTCCGGGCTTCAGATACTGCTCTGCGTACAGCATCAACACCGGAGGTAATCACTACTGATTTCATGCTCAGTCTTTTGGCTACATTCACCATGGCTAATTTCCCGATAACTACTTCCACTCCCTGGTCCCTTAAATATTCAACACCCCTGTTAATATCCTCAAGTTCATTGCTACAAGCATATTTCACTATCTGATCCTCGACTACTTCTTCCAAGGCATCGATTCCTAAGATAATCTCTTCATCGTCGACAATCCCAACCTTATTGCCAATCTTCTTAGCCTGAAAATAGGCCCTAATTATATCGTACCCTCCGATCGTAACATCAACAACGGGAAGTTCTATCCCCGAATTCCTTATCTTCCAAGAAGTTACTCCCCGGCTAATAATAACTTGATAGCCCTTCTGCTCGGCACCTTTAGCTTTGCGGACTGCTTCATCCATTCTGGCTACTTCTATGCTTACATCGTCGATGTCGGCACATACTTCCCGGGCAACTTGACCAAGCTCAGAATAAGTCGCTAAAAATAAAATTTCCGGCATTATCTTCCACTCCTTGTTCCTACCAATTACTCTTATTTCTCCAGAAATCCGGCTGAAGCAAGACCAGGAAAGTCATTAATTCCAAACGACCCAGAAACATGCAAATAATCATAACAATCTTTCCTAAGGATAAGACAGAAGCATAGGTAGTAGCAGGTCCTACCACTCCAAACCCTGGTCCTACATTCCCTAAGGCGGCAATAGCTGCCCCCATGGCATCAAAAGGCTCAAAGCCAACTGCAGCAAGAATAGTAGAAGCACAGACAAAAGTTAAGATAAATAAGAAAAAGAATCTGGTAACGTTTCTTAAGATGAGAGGATCAACAACTTTTCCCGCCGAGAAAACATTGGTAACCAGCTGGGGATGAATGGCTTGCTTGATCTGAACTACTCCCATCTTAAACAACAAAACAATCCTGGCTACCTTTAGGCCTCCGGAAGTCGAAGCCGCACAACCTCCAATGAACATCAGAAAGAAAAGGAGCATTTTTGCTAAGCTGGGCCAAATGTCAAAATCGGTAATTGCAAATCCTGTAGTAGTCATCACCGATACTACCTGAAAGGCCGCTCCCCTTAAAGCAAAACTCCATTCATATCCACCCTGAAAAATAAGTGACAAGGTAACGACCGAGGTGGCCAAGAGTATGATTGCCAAATAGACCTTCAGCTCAGTGTTCCTGATAAGATTTATTCTTCCTTTACGCCAAGTATTAATATATATTGTAAAATTTATCCCTGATAAGGTCATGAAGATAATCAAAATTAACTCTATTAACCAAGAATTATAAGCACCGATACTGGCATTTTTCGTAGAAAACCCTCCGGTAGCCATACAGGAAAAAGCATGATTTATGGCATCAAATAAGGGCATCCCGGCTAGTTTCAAAAGTATTATCCCGCTAATTGTTAAACCACTATAAATACCCCAGAGGAGCATTGCCGTCTGGCGAATCTTAGGGGAGACTCTTTCCTTATCCGGACCGGTTATTTCAGCTTTAAAAAGATGGACGGCACCCATCCCCATCCTGGGAAGGAGAAGAATAAAGAAGACAATAATCCCCATACCTCCAAGCCAGTGAGAAAGGCTTCTCCATAATAACAAGCTTCGGGGTAAGATCTCAATATCGCTAAGAATAGTAGCCCCAGTCGCTGTAAATCCTGAGGTCGTTTCGAACAAAGCATCTAAATAATTAGGAATATAGCCTGAAAGATAATACGGGAAAGCACCGATGAAAGATGCCAGAATCCAGATCCCGGCAACTGTAGCAAAACCCTCCCTCAGTCCCATCTGATCTTTCATATGACCCTTCTTCCATAGAATCAGCCCCAAAACAATCGTCACTAACGCTGTTAAAGCAAAGGCCGGAACAGCAGGATCATTGTCATAGATTCCAAGGAGCAAAGGAATAAGCATAATCATCCCATAAGCTGTTAGTAATCTGCCCTGAATGGCTTGAAGCAGTGTAAAATTCAATCCGATTCTTCCTTCCAAAATAATAATTGCCTAATTACTATAATCAACTACTCTAGAGTAAATAAAAAGTTTGCACCAAAATTCCCAAAGAAATAAATAGACTCTGCCCTTTCCTGACCGCAAGGAAATTAGGACTTGTAATTTCTCCAAAACTCAGGCTGGGTTAAAACCAGGATAGTAAACAGCTCAAGTCTCCCTAAAAGCATACAAGCTGTAAAAACCACCTTGGCAAAGAGAGAAACAGATGCAAAATTGACCATGGGACCTACTATCCCAAACCCAGGGCCGACATTGCCAAGTGTTGTCGCCACGGCTGACATGGCATCAAAGGGCTCTAATCCGGTCCCCGTTATGAGGATAGTGGCACACACAAATACCATCATAAATAAGAAAAAAAATCTACCCACAGAGCTTAAAACCATCGGATCTACCGGTCTTCCCTGAAACATAATATTTACAACAAGATGAGGATTCAGGACTTGTTTGATTTGAGCCCAGCTCATCTTTAAAAGCAAAATAAATCTTGCTACCTTAATTCCACCGGTAGTAGATCCGGCACTTCCCCCTATAAACATTAAGAAAAACAAAACCATCTTGGCAAGTCCGGGCCATTTATCAAAGTCCACCGTAGCAAAACCGGTAGTCGTCATTATCGAGGTTACTTGAAATACTGCCTGCCGCAGAGCTGTCCCCAGAGGCAAGCCACTCTGTATCAAGAGCGAGTAGGCTACAATTCCAGAAGCCAGGAGCAGAATAACAATATATACCCTAAATTCTTGATCCTTGAAAATGGTTGAAGGTCCTCGGCTCCAAGCATTGATATACAATTTAAAATTAACACCGGCGATAACCATAAATAAGATGAGGATCACCTCAATAGCCAGGTTATTATAGGCAGCTATACTTGCAGCCTTAGTGGAAAACCCTCCGGTGGCCATTGTCGCCAAAGCATGGTTGAGGGCATCGAATATAGTCATTCCGGCTAAGTAAAGCATGATAATCAGTATTAAGGTGAATCCTGAATAAATGAGCCATAAATACAAGGCACCCTTACGAATTCTAGGTAAAATCTTCTCAGAAGTTGGGCCGGGCACTTCGGCGTTAAATAGATGTACCGCACCCATACCCACATTTGGAAGGAGCAAAATAAATAAGACAATGATACCCATTCCGCCAAGCCAATGGGTCATACTTCTCCAAAGCAAAATACTTTTGGGCAGAGATTCAAGATTTTCTAAAACGCTTGCACCTGTTGTAGTCAGTCCTGAAACC
>CALBJS010000156.1 GCA_937892995.1 uncultured Peptococcaceae bacterium
CTCCTACAGTGGTAGCCGTTGATGAACTTGGAGGCTCTGATGATGTTGCGGCTCTGAAAGAAGCAGTGCGTTGTGGTGTGAAAATTTTAGCCACGGCCCATGCCGGTTCTTTAGAAGAATTACAGAGAAGAGAACATTTCAGAGAACTTCTCCAAAAACAAGCCTTAGAGAGAGTGGTTCTCCTAAGTAGAACAAAAGGACCAGGAACGATCGAAGGGGTCTACGATATGCTAACAGGCAGTGATCTCTACAAAGGGGAAAATAAATAGGCTTAGTATGGTCATGAAAAATATTTAGTGATTAGTCACTTGGAGGAGAAAAATATGCTGATAATCGGCTACCTAGGAATGATTATTGGCTTTGGTTTTTTAGGCTTATTAAAGGCTAATCAAATTAAAAGAAGACCACGAGAAATCAGAGAGATGATCAATGCCTTGGCTCTATTGGACACCGAGATATATTGGGGGGTCACTCCCTTACCGGAAGCTTTTAAAGTTCTCAAGGATAGAACTGATTCTCCTTGGAAAGAGTTTTTTAGCAAATTAGAAGAAAAGTTAAGAAAGGGAGAAAATGCATTTACCGCGTGGGAAATGACTATTCGCGAGCATCAGAAGCAAATCTCCCTAAGAGATGACGATTGGAGAATTATTAAGGAAATTGGCAAAGGCCTGGGACGATCGGATCGTAACGAGCAGCATAAGCAACTGGAACTGGCCCAAAAACATCTAACTTCAATCGATGGAAGAGCAAGACTGGAAGCAGAGAGTAAAGCTAAAATGTGGTCTTACCTTGGTTTTTTAGGTGGAATAGCGGTTGTAATTATTATGATTTAAGAAGGGAAGGTAGAGTCATGGGCTTTGATTTAATTCTCAAAGTAGCAGGAATTGGTATTTTAGTTGGTGTTTTAGTTACGATTCTTAATGCCATAGATAAGAAGGAACAAGCACAGTTGGTTACCCTTGCCGGTGTGGTTGTTGTGCTTTATATAGTGATTCAAGGAATATCTGATTTATTTGTTTTAGTCAATAGTGTTTTCAAATTGTACTAGGGGGCAACAAGGAGTGGAGATAGCACAGATCGTAGGTCTGGCAATTATTGTTACGGTAATCGGAACCGTACTCAAACAGATCAAGCCCGAAATGGCCCTCCAACTAAGTATTTTGACAGGAGTAGCAATTTTTTTGCTGATAATGGATAAAATCAGACTTATTGTTGACCTCCTGCAGAAATTAGCTGACCAAGCCAATGTAAGTTCTTATTATCTATTTATTGTACTTAAAATAGTAGGGGTGGCCTACTTAGCAGAATTTGGTTGCCAGATATGCAAGGACGCCGGGGAAAACGCCTTGGCGACCAAGGTAGAGATCGCAGCTAAAATATTTGTTATTATTCTGGCAATCCCTATCATAGTGGCTATTATGGAATCGATGATGACCCTGCTGGCGTGAGGAGAGATAAGATTGGCAAAAAAAATAATCTTATGCTTATGTTTGCTGGTACTCTGTATCTTAGCACGACCCATCTTATCCTTGGCTGAAGAGGTTCGGGATAAAACAGGAGTAGCTTCAGAATTAGTAGACCTTTCTCAAGAAATAGATTTATCCCAAGTAAAGGATTTGCTTCAGCAACTGGATAAGGATGTTCAAGAAGCCCTGCCGGAATTTTCCTTATCCAGAATCTTTGAGGATTTGAAAAGCGGAAAGCTAAATTTAAGCCCTGAGAATTTGGGAAGCAGTATCTTTAAAGCAATTCTTAAGGAAGTAGTTGTTAATGCTCCACTTATAGCTAAACTTCTTGTCCTCGCGGTTCTTTGTGCGGTGATTAATCAGCTTCAATTGGCTTTTACAGGTGAGGTCGGCAAGGTAGCCAGAATGCTCGTTTACCTGGTCCTCTTCGGACTAGCGATTACCTCATTTCGCCTTGCCTTAGATATTGGCAATGCTGCTATTGATAACATGGTCTCTTTCATGCAGGCTACTTTGCCTGTGATGTACACCATTCTCTTAGCCATGGGCAGTATAACAAGTGCAGCTTTATTTAAGCCTATAGTTATGGGCAGTTTGGTATTTCTTGCTTCGGTTATGAAAAATATTGTTCTTCCCTTGTTCTTCCTGAGTATAGTTTTACGGCTTTTTAATAATATTTCCCCCCAGTTTAAATTAACCAAATTTGCATCACTCTTAGAGTTTGGCGGTAAATTTAGTATCGGAATTGTTCTAACCGTCTTTATAGGGATTATGTCGGTTCAAGGTGTTACAGGTGGAGTAGCAGACGGGGTGACTTTAAGGACAGCTAAATATTCCGCTGATCTAATCCCAGTAGTAGGGAAATTTTTTAAGGATGCAGTGGAATTAGTTGTTAGTTCAGGGCTACTTCTTAAGAATGCTTTAGGTATAGTGTCCTTATTGGCTATCATTTTTATTACACTTTCTCCCGTGATAAAGATTATAGCTATGATGTTCACTTTTAAGATCTCAGCAGCCCTGGTCGAGCCCCTTGGAGAAAAAGAACTTGCAGATAGTTTACAAGATATGTCCAAGGGCCTATTATATATCTTCACAGCAGTCGCGTCTGTCGGCATAATGTTCTTCATGGCCATAACAATAATTATAGGTGCAGGAAACCTTGCAATTATGCTTCGCTAGAGTGGTGATCTTAGAAAGGATTTGGGGTGTACCAAGATGGAAGGTTTAAAAACACTTATCCGGAATTTGGCCTTTATTCTTCTCTTGGCCACTTTTCTCGAAATGTTACTTCCGAGTAAGACAATGAGAGGATTTGTTCAGCTAGTAATGGGCTTGTTCGTCATAGCGGCTATTCTCAATCCCTTAGCAAATTTTCTGAGACTGGAATTTGCAAATGAAGTACCTGCTTGGGTTACGGATTCCTCAACCGAACTGCCGGTGCTTGCTGCGGAGGGCGACCCAAGCGATACAGGAAAATCTGCGGTAAAAGAGCAGTATAAGAGAATACTAATCAATCAGATTAGTATATTAGTTTCGGCTATAGATGGAGTGAGCAGTGTCGAGGTGGACGTGGAGTTGGAAGAAAATTCAGGGGGTTTTAGTGATTATCCCCAAATTCTAAAGGTAAGTATAATCTTTAGTCAACAAAGCGAGTTTGGTACCCCAATTAATCTCGTGATTATCGGAGGAAGCGATACCATGGAGAACATAGTTTCAGACTCGGATAAGGCCGAAGAAATAAGAAATCAAGTAGCGGCTCTTATGCAGATTCGGAAAGAAATAGTAATAGTAAGGGAAAAAATATAGGGAGGGAAAAGGATGATTTTTAAGGAAGGGGTTATAGATAAGATTCTTTTTTCAATAATTCTGTTAGTAATTATGGGGGCAATTTTGATTTTCACAGGAGGGAAGGAAAAGCCTGTTTTATCAATTAAAACTGAAGCTGAACCTGCGGCTGCCGTTTCAGTTGACAATTCGGGGATCTCGGCTTTGGAAAAAAGCCTGGAAGAAAAAATCGCAACTAATCTTGAAAATATTAAGGGTGTAGGAAAAACTAAAGTTTTAGTCACATATACTTCAAGTTTAAGAAAAGAATATGCTAGAGATGAAAGTATTACGAAAAGAACATCTAAAGAGACAGATAAAGAAGGAGGTACCAGAGAAACTGTGGAAACTACAGAAACAAATCATTTAGTCATAGCGGGAAATGCTAATCCTCTGATTGTAGTTGAACAGCGTCCGGAAGTTGCTGGGGTGCTTATTATCGCTCAGGGAGCGAGTGACCCCAAGATAAAGGAGCAAATTTTTGAAGCAGTAAAGACTCTCTTGAGTATCCAACCTTCGAAGATAAGTGTTGTTCCCTTAGGAGGAGTATAAAGTAATGAAAAGGGTATGGAAAAAAGTTATAACTATAGTGATAATGATAACTTTGATATTCGTGTCTTTGTCGCTAGCCTTTTCGGTTTTAAAAAGTAATAATGAGGTGATTGCCGGTGATTTCTTAAAAGCTAAGGGTGATGAGATTAGGATGAGGGTGAGCATGTTACCTATAAAAAACAATATTGAGTTTTCCAGCGAAATGATTGAGTTAACTAATAATACTGGGCAAAATTACTTTGTCAATTACAGGATCAAAAGGGAACAATTCAGGCAAGAAGCTAAAGAAATGCTTAGGCTTCTTTTGGAGTCCGATATCCAGAGAACCCGCGAAGAAGCACAAGATCGTTGGCTTGAATTGAGCACTAAAATCTCTAAAGAAGAGGAAGTAGAAAATGCATTAAAAATGAGAGGGCTTCTAGATGTTGTATCGGAAGTTAATTCTGAAAAAATAAACATTACTGTGTTTGCTAAGGAATTGATACTTCAGGAGATCTATTCCATTAAAGTAATTACCGCTGATATTACCGGTTATTCCGAAGATAAAATAGAAGTATTAGTAAGGTTCTAGTAGAATAATACGCCATTGTTTACCAATTTGGGGACTTGCTGTGACAAGGTATTCTGTTATAATATCAAATAACAAGCTATAACAGACTATAGTTAGAAAAATGCAAATGAGGTGTAATAATAAATGGATAATAGTAGATTAGAGGGCTCTATCGGTTCAGTTCGAATAGCGGATGAAGTAGTTGAGGTAATAGCAGGGATGGCTGCTTCAGAAGTTGAGGGAGTAGCCGAGATGAGTGGAGGTTTTGTTGGGGATATTGCCAATATGTTAAGTAGGGGAAAGAATGTCTCCAGAGGAATTAAGGTTGAGGTCGGTGAGACAGATGCTACAGTTGATTTGTTCTTAGCAGTAGAATATGGTGTCTCTATCCCAGACGTAGCTCAAAAGGTACAGGAAGCTGTCAAAGGGGCTATAGAAGGCATGACGGGGTTATCAGTCTTAGAAATCAATGTTCATATCCAAGGGATAGCTTTTAAGAACCCCCTTGAGGCTAAGGAGAATAAAGAAAATTAAATGATTGGGGGTCGAAAGAGGTAAAGGAATGCTCCGCAATATTTTAGGGTTGATATTACTAGTTAACGCCGGATGGATTATGCTTTTGGCAACAGGATGGGAACTGCCATACGAGTACAGTATAAAGTTAGCCCAGTGGTTGCGACTAAATCCTTTACAGAGCTTGACTTACTCTTTGGTTACCTTACTTGTCGCTGCATTTTTATTACATAATAACAAAACCAAGGAAAAAAAATCTTTTATTACAAATACTGACGCTGGAGAACTGAGGATTACCCATGAGGCAATTGAAGATATTATTCAGCGAAGCACTACAGGTATACAAGGTCTTAGGAAGTTAAACTCTAAGGTCCATCAGGTTGTGGAGGGACTAGAGATATTCGTTTTCTGCCGGTTGGCTGAGGGTTATAATATTATCCAAGTCTCTGTAAAAATCCAAGAAATAGTTCGTCACGATGTGGAACAATACTCAGGAATTAAGGTTAAAGAGGTGAAAGTACTGGTACGGCCACAAAGCTTTCTCTGGCGTCTAGTATCAAAGGAATGAGTAATTATTGGTGGAGAATGGGGAAAGGAATTTATAATTCTATACAATGGTGTTTTGGGAACCATCCAGGCAAATCTACAGGTTTTCTAGTAGGTTTTTTTCTAGCTTTAGCATTTATTTTGTTAGGGTTTTGGCAAACAATTATTCTTGTAGGATTATCCTCTTTTGGATATTATATTGGAAAGTGTTGGGATGACAGGGATTTGCCTTTATGGTTAAACAGGCTTATTCATAGATTATATTTTAGGAGCAAAGAATAAAGTAATCGTCTTAAAACGTTGGGCATTTATTAAAAATGTAGCTGTGGTTATATATAGCAAAAAATAATTATTCCGGAGGCTGCCATGAGTAGAAGAACGGCTCGAGAGACTGCACTTCAAGTACTATTCCAAATAGACATCACAGGGGAAGCGGATAATAGAAATGAAATAATTGAGAATTGGGCTGCGGAGTTTGCCGTTTCGGAAAAGAGCTTGAAATTTGCTCGCGAATTAGTAGATGGGACTTTACTACGAAAAGACGAGATTGATGATAAGTTAGCCTTAACTGCTCATGAATGGGCTTTAGACAGGATGAACACTGTTGATCGCAATCTAATGAGACTTGCTATTTTTGAGATGTCTTTTTGTCGAGAAACACCCCAAAAAGTGATATTAAATGAAGCTATCGAAATAGCAAAAAGGTTCGGTGGAGAAGATTCAGCTAGGTTTATCAATGGCATTTTGGATAAACTAATGGATAATGCTGAGAAATAGGGTATGTGGAGAAACCTTAAAGGTGAAATATGGTATATTGTTTTTTAGGGATAGATACAAGTGCTTATACATCATCGGTAGCAGTTATAGACGAATGTCAACAGGTCGTCTGGGAGAGTCGTCGACTTCTTGAAGTTCCGTTAGGGGAAAGGGGACTAGCCCAATCGGAGGCTCTCTTTCAACATATACAGGTACTACCAAAATTAATAAACCTGGTACCTCAAGATATCTGGTCAAAAATTGAGGGTATTGGTGTAAGCACTAGTCCTAGGCCTGTTGAAGGTTCTTATATGCCTGTCTTTACGGCAGGCTTAGCCATAGCTTCTTCTTTAGCTAGTGGATTAAGGGTAAGGCTTGTCTCGACAAGCCACCAAGAAGGGCACCTTGCTGTGGGTGCACTAGAAGGATTATTAGCACCGGATTTTTTAGCTGTTCATATTTCCGGTGGTACTACAGAACTATTAAAAGTCAGAAAGACTACTCTAGGGAAATATGATCTTCAAATATTAGGAGGAAGTACAGACCTTCATGCAGGCCAGTTCATTGATAGGGTGGGCGTGCGTTTGGGGTTTTCTTTCCCTGCCGGCAAAGAACTTGAAAAATTAGCTCTTAAGGCCGCACCTGGTTCTGCTTCCTTACTTCCTTCATCAGTGAAAGGATACGAAATGAGTTTTTCAGGTGTGGAAACTGCAGTTCAACGAATGATTGAGCGAAAAAAGCGGCCTGCAGATTTAGCTAGAGCTGTTGAAGGATGTATTGTTAGAACTATTTTTAAAGTTTTAGAGAGGGCAATAGAAGATACTGGACTGAGTGAAATTTTGATCGTAGGGGGTGTAGCTTCCAACAGGTATATTAGAAATGAACTGGATAAAAAGTTTAATAACCAAGCTAGATTATATTGGGCGAAACCAGAATTAAGTTCCGACAATGCTATTGGTGTTGCTTTGATGACTAGAGAAGCGTTAATGACAAATTAATTAACATTTTCGATAGTCATTTTTGACTGGCTTTATTAAGATTTCAAATTTATGAATTATTTCACTAATTTAACTTGACAGACTTGATAGTTAATTTGTAATATTTAAACAGGGTATTGCTTAATTATCAGGATTTTTAAATTTGGATAATCTGCGATAATCTGTAACTTATAGGGAGGAATAAGATTGTATAGGATTGTAAGCAAAAGACAGCTGGCCGAAGCAATTGTTTTGCTAGAAGTAGAGGCTCCAGCAGTGGCCCAAAAGGCCAAACCGGGAGAATTTGTCATCGTTAGACAAAATGACAATTCTGAAAGAATTCCTTTAACTATTATGGATTTTAATTCTGAGAAAGGTACTATTACTATTGTTATTCAAGAAGTTGGTTTCTCATCTGCTTTAATAACTCGGATGCAAGAGGGAGATGCCTTTGTTGATTTTGTGGGACCCCTTGGTCAAGCTACGGAAATAGAAAATTACGGCACAGTATTATGTGTTGGTGGCGGTGTAGGAATTGCACCGGTTCATCCAATTGCCCGTGGCCTGAAAGAGGCGGGTAATAAGGTTATTTCCGTACTAGGTGCAAGATGCAAAGAGTTACTGATTCTTGAAGAGGAAATGAGAACAGTTAGTGATGAAGTTGTCATTACTACTGATGATGGCTCTTATGGAATTAAAGGTTTCGTTACCCATGGAATTCAATCTATCTTAGATAAAGGTATTAAAGTAGATACTATTTGGGCGATTGGCCCGGTAATTATGATGAAATCCGTTGCAAATTTCACGAGACCTTTAGGTATTAAGACTATTGTCAGCATGAATCCCATAATGGTCGATGGTACTGGAATGTGTGGAGCATGCCGACTTGATGTTGGCGGCGAAACTAAGTTTGCCTGTGTTGATGGCCCGGAATTCGATGGTCATAAAGTTGATTTTGATCTAGTTATGAAACGTTCGGCATTCTTCCGTAAGGAAGAATCTATTGCATATAGTAATATCAAATGCCAGTGTACAAAGGGGGGCAAATAATATGGCTTCAAAAGCACCACGTCATGACATGCCCTGTCAGGATGCTGTAGCGAGAGGGGAAAATTTTAATGAAGTTGCTCTTGGGTACTCAAGTGAAATTGCTACGGAAGAAGCTAAACGTTGCATCCAATGTAAAAAGCCCAAGTGTGTAGAGGGTTGTCCTGTAGGGGTAGATATTCCCCAATTTATTAATCAAATTGCTCAGGGAGATTTTTTAGAAGCTGCGAAAATATTAAAAGGAAAGAATACCCTTCCTGCAATTTGTGGACGTGTCTGTCCACAGGAAAGCCAATGTGAAGCTAAATGTCTTCTTGGTATTAAAGGCGAATCCGTTGCTATTGGTCGATTAGAGCGTTTTGCTGCCGATTATGAGATGGCAAATGGGTCTAGTAAATTTGAAAAACCTGCCCCTAGTGGTAAGAAAGTGGCAATTATTGGGGCAGGTCCTGCCGGTCTTACCTGTGCGGCTGAACTAGCTCGTCAAGGGCACTCCGTGACAGTTCTAGAAGCACTTCATGTTGCCGGCGGTGTGTTAATGTATGGAATCCCAGAATTCCGTCTTCCCAAAGCTATCGTTCAAAAAGAAATTAACAGCTTAAGAGAAATGGGCGTAGAGATTCTCGTTAATCAAGTAGTAGGGAAGGTTACATCTGTTCAAGAACTGCTTGATAGCGGCTACGATGCTGTATTTATTGGTACTGGGGCCGGTCTTCCTTATTTCATGAAGATCCCTGGCGAAAATCTAAATGGAGTTTATTCTGCTAACGAATTCTTAACTAGATCGAATCTTATGAGAGCCTATGATTTTCCGAATAATGCTACTCCTATTAAGGTAGGGGAGCAAGTAGCGGTCCTCGGTGGTGGTAATGTGGCTATGGACGCTGCTAGAACAGCTCTACGACTTGGAGCTAAAGATGTTTACATTGTTTATCGACGTTCGATGAATGAATTGCCTGCCCGTGTGGAAGAGGTTCATCACGCTGAAGAAGAAGGAATTCAGTTTAAAATTCTCACCAATCCAGTTCAGATTAATGGTGACGAAAATGGTAATGTAAAGAGTATGATCTGTTTAAAATATGAATTAGGTGAACCGGATGCTTCGGGACGACGTCGCCCAATACCCATCGAAGGCTCGGAATTTGAACTTCCGGTTCAGACGGTGGTAGTATCTATTGGCCAAGGGCCTAATCCCTTAGTTACCACGACTACTACAGGACTTGAACTTAATAAATGGGGA
>CALBJS010000157.1 GCA_937892995.1 uncultured Peptococcaceae bacterium
CCTTGAGCGTTCCTCGCCCGACATTATCATCAATTATCCAATTGGTGAGTTTTACTTCCAGCTCAATTCTCTCAATCACCAAGGGAGGAGCGATCATCCTCTCCACCGTCATCCCATAAAAGTAGCCGATGACTATACTGCAAACCAATAAAAGAATTTCCGGCCTGCAAATCCTGCCGAAAAAATCCTTCGGATGCCAAAATAAACCTAGTCTGATCAGCAGCAACAATAAAAAAGCCAGAATAAAAATCCTGACTTCCAGGCGACTATAAACAGCGATGAATCCCCCTAAGATCACTGCTATTGCAGGCCTAGTCATTTTGTCTTTCATAGTTCTCCACAATCCCCTGTTTCCATAAGCAACTACCCTAAATTATTTAACTTCCTAGGGACCTACCTTTATATATCCAGCCATTTTCTCGTAGGTCTTAGGCCCTATCCCAGAGACATTCTGTATTTCCTCAGGACTCGAGAAAGGTCCGTTTTGCTCCCGATAATCTATAATCCGTTGGGCTAGGGCAGGGCCTATTCCAGGTATGGTATCCAATTCACCTACACCTGCGATATTAATATTAACTCTGGGTTCCTTGCCGGCAATAGCCTTCACAGAAGTTCCCACTTCCTTACTTATTTCGGTAGACATCGACCTACTGCCAGATGCCGGATCACTTTCTGAAATCTCTGCTCTAAAAGGAACAATAACTTTCTGTCCATCCTTAAGTTTCTGGGCCGGATTAAGAACCTCCAGATCAGCATCATTGCTTAACACAGCTTCCTTCAGGGCATCATCTAATCTCGCATCTAAGGGCAAATGAAGAAGACCAGGATTTTCTACAGCACCGGTAATAAAGATCACTATTTCTCTATTTCCCTGAGGCTGTTCAATCTTTAGCGGCGTTTTCACAGGTAACAGGAATTTTAGGACTGCAAATATTAAGAAAAATCCCAAAATACTCCGCCAGATGATTTTAATTTTCTTATCCACGTACTAAACCCCCTAAAGAAAGATGATCTTGGCTATATATCTGGCATTATTCTCCAATAATTATCTAAATTCCTTCAGGTTCTGATAATAATTTATTTTTATAGACAATTAGAAATAACTCCAACATGATTGATGAACTGCTTTACCTTTTTACAATCTTCCTGTTACCTTTTTGTACCAAATACATAAGTTATAGTAGCCTACTTTACAGGCTAATATATTTTAAAGGAGGTACTCAGGATATAATGACCTTGTTTAAAAAAGATCAAATCAATTATGGCATGCTAGCTCCTTATGCCGGACAACACGCCACTGTCAATCTCTATGATGGATCCTATACCGGTCGGATCGTTGAAGTTCGCCAAGATGGTATTCTCTTCCATTCCAATAATCCCGGATTCCTTTTTCTCCCCTTCCTAGCAATTGCAGCCTTAGCATTAACAATTCCTTTCGCCTTCGGACTGGGATACCGTTCCGGTTATAGGTATGCCTACGGTGGTTACCCTTATGGAGGATATCCGTATTAAAGACTTTTTTAATTAAAGGTGAGCCAGTTTGTTGGTTCGCTTTTTTTTATTAAGATATTTATCATCAGTCCAAAAACAAGAAAGCTTTAAGCAATAAGATCTTTATTATCAAAGTAAACAAGCAAAGTGAGAAGTAATTTAGCTAAGCGGAAACTCCTACCGATAAAAAAAGGGAACCCAAATTTGGGTTCCCTTTTTTGGTCCTCTTCTGATCTATTGCCAGAGATTAGACATCTAAGGTTATAAATAATATTTGTTGTCTTTACTTAATCCAAAGGTCAACAACTTCTTGATTATCTTCAATCCACTGTTTTGATGCTTCCGCAGGCTCCATACCCTCATTGATCAGGGCTTCGAGGCTTCCGATTTGAGCATCTGACATCTTGAACTTCTTGAGCATCGCAGCGACTTCGGGTTGTTTGGTACTGAAGTCTTTATTAGCCAGAACATGGATTTCTTCCGCTTCCCCGAATTCTTTCTGAGGATCGTCTAAATACTTGAGGTCATACTTAGCGAACATCCAATGTGGGCTCCAACCTGTTATAGCGATTGCTTCTTTTTTACTATAGGCTTTATCCAGGGCAGCCATCATCGCCGCCTCACTACCTTGAATTACTTCCATCCCCAGTTCATAACCCTCGTTAGCCCGGGTAGCCGCTTTCATAATTCCAGCCCCCGGATCGATACCGATGATCTTGCCGTTAAATGTAGCAGCTTCTTCTTGAAGCTGTTCAAGACTGTCGACATTAACATATTTCGGTACTACGACACCGATTTTGGCCGGCTCCTGATACCAGATTCCATAATCTTCAAGGCTTTCCTTGTATTCCGCCCAATAGGTCTCATGAGTAATAGGTAGCCAAGTATCCATAAAAACGTCGATATCCCCTCTGCTTAAACCTACAAAGATAGGTGCGGCATCAAGCTGAGTTAAATTAACTTGATAGCCCTGATCTTCTAATAACACCTTCCAAAGATTGCTGACAGCAACACATTCGGCCCAGTTAACATAACCTATCTCGACTGTTCCCTTATCTTCCCCATCCCCTGCCGGTTGGCCGCTACTTGAGCAACCTACAGTGAGGCTAAAAGCAAGCACAGCAACTAGTGCCAAAATAACTAATTTTCGCCACCCCTTGTTAGTTCTAATCATTTTTTGGTATCCCCCTTAATATATTTACTTTCTATCTTCAGTTCTTAAAGAACGTCCGATCCCTTGAGTTAATCTATCTAGAATAATAGCCATGATCACCACAGCAACTCCGTATTCAAATCC
>CALBJS010000158.1 GCA_937892995.1 uncultured Peptococcaceae bacterium
CCCGCCGATACAAGGCACATCACTTCCCACTATGATTGAAGGATCGTAACCTGTATCCAGCAAGATCTTACCTACCATGGCAGTTGTTGTAGTCTTGCCGTGAGTACCGGCTACGCAGATACCCTTCTTTTTAGACATTAGTTTACCTAAGAATTGAGGATATGTGAATAAAGGGATATTTAATTCCTTAGCCTTAGCTATTTCAGGGTGATTGTCATCATAGGCGGCAGATGTAACAACCAAATCGGCTTTGACCACATTTTCGGGGTTAAAATCTAAAACAGCAATACCTGCCCTTTCAAGAATAGTGTCGGTGAAAAATTTTTGGCCGACATCGGAGCCGGTAATAATAGCGTCTTCTATAGTTGAGGTAATCTGGGCAAGGGCACTCATCCCAGTTCCCTTAATGCCAACGAAATGAATATGTAACTGCAACTTCCATCTTTCCTTCCGGTATTCTATTCTACCTTACATTATACCCAAATATCCTTAAAAAGGTATCATTCCTTAAGAAGGAAATTTAAGTAAAAACTAATCAATTTTCTACAACATCTATTATAATACTATTTAAAATTAAAATGTACAAAAATTTACTTCTTGATAAAAAAAAACCTTTCCAAATGGAAAGGCAAAAATTAAACTGAATGAGTAAAACGAAGATACTTTAATAATAAACATTAAATATCAAAAAATCAATTTAAATTTATAGGTATTCTGGCCATTATTAACCAACAAAGATAAATAACTTAAAGTAATCATAAAATAGAGGATGAATTGTTAACAATTCATCCTCTATTTTATGATATTCTCTGCAACTCATCATTTTAATATTTGTTTTTTAGTGTAACGGACTAGAGCATTGGCTAGTTAAAAAATAGAGAATAAGGCCAAGCTTACCCCAAAGCCGGCAATAATCACGCCGGCCGCTATTGAAAGAAAAGAATAGCGGAGGGGTAGAGCGAAGATCGAAGCAGCTACACAAGCAGTGTATGCTCCGGTAGTTGGTAAAGGTATGGCCGTAAAAAGGATCAAACCGAGAGCCCCGTACTTTTGGACATTGTCGCTCTTTTTAACTGTTCTTCCATATAGCCAGGAGTAAAATCTTTTATACCAGCGATAACGCAAGAGAATTTTACTTAGTGGTTGGAAGAGAATCAGAGTTGGGAGGATGGGAAGGATGTTGCCACAAAGTGCAAGAATTAGGGTTTTCCAGAAAGAGAAGCCAAATCCCAGACCTAAAGGAATTCCTCCCCTTAATTCTAAGATTGGAGTTGCGGAGACAATAATAACTAATAACTCAGGTGGTAAAAAGTTAAAATACGTCACTAGGAATTGTTCGAGGATTTCCTTCATTTTCATTACTCCCTAAATAGATTCTTTATATATACGCTATTGATATTAAAGTTCGATTAGATATATTCTTAGGTCTTTTATAGTTCTAACGGTCTTAAGGTATTATAAAAAAAGTTGGAAACTAGTATTTCAGATCAATAGTATACCATTATATGGCCGGGATACAAAACGAAACTCCTTTTCTGTAAAGGCACCATTGAATGCTCTTAGCCATATTGACTTTACAAGGTTCATAGGATAAATTTGTAGCTGGGAGGCTTAAAAAATGTGGGGTTATATTATTTGGGGAATTATTCTGTTGGTTATTATTCTGATGCTAGTACGCATGCGTTCTTTATTTTCAATTTATGTTTGTCCAAAATGTGAGACCGAGTTCACCCTTACCCCTGTCCGAGAGTTTATTTTTCCTCAGGTGCTGTATCGTAAAATAGCTCGATGTCCAAATTGCAGCAAGATTGTAGCGGCTGGAATTATCAGGAATGAGAAGAACATTTCCAAACTAGAGAAGATGGAACAGGGTAAGAGACATAAGAAAGTTTACCGAGGGAGCACCACTAAAAAGGATAAAAGTAATAAAAAGAGATAAAAAATACGACCGCTGTTTTAAAAACAACGGTTTTTGTTTTTTGTAAGGAATAGAGCCTTGAAACTACGGGCTTAAAACTTTGTTTATTCCTAGTTTTTCCCCGTCTGTTTCTATAACTAAGGTTCCTAGGACATCAGTACGGAGGATATTGGTACCTGCTTTATTAAGATTTTCTATACTTTCGGAGTGGGGGTAGCCGTATTCGTTATCTTGGCCACAAGAGATCACAGCATAAGTAGGTTTTACAGCCTCCAAGAAGTCCGGAGAAGAGGAAGTCTTACTTCCGTGGTGTCCGACTTTTAGGACTGTGGCATTGATATTCCTGTTATTATCCAACATTTCCTTTTCAGATAGTTTTTCCGCATCGCCTGTGAATAAGAAAGAAATATCTTTGTAGGCTAACTTAAGGACCGCACTATAATTGTTTAGCCCTTCATATTTACTGCTATTAGGTGCAAGAAATATCATGGAGAGGTACAATTCGTCTGTGGGGATGCTTTTTCCGACTTTAGCTGCTATTTTTTTGGCACCGCTTCTTTCTACAGCCTCTACTAAGGTTTCAAAAGTCTTAGTAGTATGACTTACTTCAGGCATGTAAAAATTCTTGACTGGGATAGATTTCATAACTTTTTGGAGACCGCCTATATGGTCTTCGTGGGGGTGGGTAGCTATTACGGCGTATAATTCATTTACTCCTAGGTCCTTCAGATAGGTAATTATGAAATCACTATCATCCCTATTCCCGCCATCTACTAATAAAGTGTTACCTTCCGGAGTTTGGATAACAATACTATCAGCTTGCCCGACATCCAGGTAGTGAACTTTCAGTAATCTATTACTTGAAAAGTCAGGTGAAGGTAAGACCGGTGGAATATATTCTTGGGGTTGGGTGGGAGAAGTCTGTGGTTGATCACTTGGTAGATTATCGGAAGATGTAGAACTACTAGGACTTGTTTGGCCAGAAGGGGTTGGGGATGGTTTAGGTTCAATATTCGGCGAGAACCAGTACCAACTGTTATAAAGGAATACCAGGCCAAATAGAGCAGATAGAATTAGTCGGATGGCAGGGTCAAATTTTTTATTTTTCCATAGTAAGTAAATTCCTGCAGGGGCAAAGATTAGGAGACAGGCAAAAATAATCCACGTTTTCCCAAAAATATTGAAAGAATTCTTTGGGGGTTGTTGTTTGCCAGTTTTAGTTTTGGCCAAAGAATCTCCCTCCTTCTATTCTTCGAAAAAATTTTTTAGTATCTCAGAGGAATGAGCTTCTTTATTTTTCGTAGCCGGGGCATCTTGTTTCACGATTATCTCGATGATATCTCCTTCTTCTATAGTAGAGGGCATGATTGACCTGGGAAGTTGAAAAATTTCTTCGTCACCTGATTC
>CALBJS010000159.1 GCA_937892995.1 uncultured Peptococcaceae bacterium
GACCATAATACGTCAGTCGGGCCACTTCCTGTTCAGGTGCATAGATTCCAAACAGGCCACACTCTTCCTTTGGCTTGTCATTCTGGAGCATGTCCATGCTAAGAGCCCCTTTCTTTATTTCCTAAAAGTTTTGTTTATCCCTAAAAACCAACATCAGTTTCCATTATCTTGCTGATCGTTTGTTCGAATACCGAACGATATTTATTTAATGGAATATCTAGACACATCACCTGATTCACTGAAATCCGCAAACGATCCCCACCGCTTTCTCCTAACCTATGCAGAGAGATTCCGGCAGTCTTGGCCTGTGATTCGATTCTTAGAGCGTCATCTTTAGAAGTAGAGATAATAATCCTACCTAGCCGTTCCCCGAAAAGGGTTTTTAATTTATTCTTAGTATCAAAATTAATAGTAACCCCATATTTTTCTGTCATCTCGG
This sequence comes from uncultured Peptococcaceae bacterium, assembly GCA_937892995.1. Lineage (GTDB taxonomy): Bacteria > Bacillota > Desulfitobacteriia > Desulfitobacteriales > Syntrophobotulaceae > CALBJS01. Next base: position 440 of record CALBJS010000159.1, read on the forward strand.
CTAGAGCCACAGCTAAGCCACCTTCGGTAACATCATGAGCAGCTAATAAAAGTCCGGCACAGTTAAGTTCCAACAAGAAGTCTAACCTTTTTTTAATCTCTTGAAGGTTAAGTTCGGGCAAGGCACCGGCTTCTAAATTCTCAAATAAGGCAAGATACTCTGACCCTGCAAGTTCCCCCTCCGATTCACCAAGAAGGTAGATCTGTTCTCCCTCTGAATGGAATTGATTACTAAGGACATGCTTAAGATCCTCAAGCAAACCAACCATTCCGATCAGCGGCGTCGGGTATACTGTTCTGGCCGGAGTTTCATTATAAAGACTGACATTTCCTCCGATAACAGGGGTTTCCAGGACACGACATGCTTCTGCCACCCCCGCACAAGCTTTTTCAAACTGCCAAAAGATTTCCGGGTTTTCAGGATTGCCGAAATTTAGGCAATCGGTGACAGCCAAAGGCCTGGCCCCAACACAAGCAACGTTCTGGGCTGCTTCGACGACAGCTAGAGCCCCACCTATATACGGATCAAGATATACATAGCGCGAATTGCAATCCGTAGTCATGGCAATCCCCTTGTTGGTGCCACGTACCCGCAGGACTCCCGCATCTCCACCCGGAACGACCATAGTATTCGTTCCCGCCTGGTGGTCATACTGCCGGTAAATCCATTCCTTGCCGGCGATAGTCGGATTGGCGAGCAGTCCAAGCAGAACATCCTCAACATTAGCTTTCAATTCCAGATCATTAAGTTCTATATTTTTTAGTTCTTGATAATATCCCGGTTCCCTAGATAGCCTGTGATACACGGGTGCCTGATCTGTCAAAGCTTTCGCCGGGATCTCCGCAACGACCTGGCCATCTTCCAGAAGACGGAGTATCCCATCATCCGTAACTTTGCCGACCACGGTAGCCTCTAACCCCCAGCGAGCAAAGACTTCTTCTACTTCCTTTTCTCTCCCGGCCTTCGGTACAATCAGCATCCGTTCCTGAGACTCGGAAAGCATGAGTTCATAAGGGGTCATCCCTGACTCTCGACGTGGTACTAAGCTAAGATCCATCTCGATACCGCTATTTCCTCTGCTGGCCATTTCCGAAGAAGAACTGGTGAGTCCTGCGGCCCCCATATCTTGGATGCCGACTACGGCTCCCGCATGGATCAATTCTAAACAAGCTTCCATCAGCAGTTTCTCCATAAAAGGATCTCCCGCTTGCACAGCAGAACGTTTAGCCTCCGATTCTTCACTAAGTTCGATGGAGGCAAAGGTAGCTCCATGAATTCCATCCCTACCGGTCCGAGCACCTACCACCATAACCGGATTTCCTACCCCGGTAGCTACACCTTTAGCAATATGACAATGTTCCAAAAGCCCTACGGCCATGGCATTTACCAGAGGAATACCGTTATAACAGCTATTAAAATAGACATCTCCCCCCACTGTTGGAATGCCTATTGAATTTCCGTAACCGCTAATCCCACTAACCACCCCGTTGAAAAGAAACTTATTGTTTTCCTCCTCTAAGGGCCCCAAACGTAATGCATTGAGTACAGCCACAGGGCGGGCACCCATGGTAAAAACATCCCTTAACATCCCTCCTACTCCCGTGGCAGCACCTTGGTACGGCTCCGTAGCCGACGGATGGTTATGGGATTCCATTTTAAATACTACAGCTAAATTATCGCCTATATCTACAATACCGGCATTTTCTCCAGGCCCTTGAAGTACTTGGGGCCCTTCCGTAGGGAATTTTTTTAAGATTGGCTTCGAGGTTTTATAAGAGCAATGTTCAGACCACATCACCGAGAAGATACCAACCTCTAAAAAATTCGGTTCTCTGCCCATTAATTCTTCAATTCTTGCATATTCTTCATCGTTCAGTCCCATTTCTCGCCAGACTTTAGGCTCCATGCTGGGTCCTCCTTTCCCGATGTTTAAGGATGGAAAGAAACATCCCCTGACCATCGACCCCTCCGATAATCTCCTCCATGACCCTTTCAGGATGAGGCATCATTCCGAAGACATTGCCCTCCCTATTGACGATTCCTGCAATATTCGCTCGAGAGCCATTCGGATTACCATTGGCACTCATTTCTCCTTCCGGAGTAACGTATCTTAAAACAATTTGATTATTTTCTTCCAGCTGACGATAACCATCATCAGAGATAGAGTAGTTTCCTTCTCCATGATTGATTGGAATCTGGATAACCTGCCCAGTTCGGTATTGATTAGTAAAGGCCAGATCATTACGTTCGACTCTTAAATATTGTGGGCTACAAAGGAAACGCAATTGGGCATTGCACAAGAATGCTCCCGGTAATAATCCACCCTCCGTTAAAATTTGAAAGCCATTACCAATACCCCAGACCAGCCCTCCCCTTTGAGCAAAGCGAAGGACAGCACTCATAATCGGTGAAAAACAAGCAAGCGCCCCCGCCCGGAGATAGTCCCCATAAGAGAAGCCACCGGGAAGAACAATAAGATCAAACCCCTCGACCGAGGTTTCCTGATGCCAGATCAAGACAGGCTCTTCGCCTACCACACGCCATGCTTCCAGACAATCCCCCTCACCAGACCCTGGAAAACGTATAATACCGATCTTCAATTTCAGCCCTCCAGTTCAAACGAATAATCTTCCATCACAGGATTAGCTAAGAGTTTTTGGCAGATCTCATGCATGATCTCCTCCGCCTTCACCTTATCATTTTCGGACAAGATTACTTCCATGTATTTGCCAATACGTATAGATTCTACCGGATATTTCATACTTGTTAATACTCTCTCGGCAGCACTACCTTGGGGATCAACGATACTGTCCTTAAGAGTTACAGTTACTTTTGCCTTAAGCATTTTCAAGGCCCTCCTTCAAGCGTTATATGGTATATACTTCGGCATAAGCGTCTTTCGCCTAGCCTGATTCCTGGTAAATAATTTACTTCCTAGCCTTTACTTAAATTTCAAGAATGGAAGAAAGCTTTTCCTGAAGTGCTTTATCTTTAGCATCTACTTCTTCCTGCATCTTATGCCTGAAAGTCTTCAAAGCCTCCCTTAGTTCGCTATCATTCATGCCCAACATTTCCACAGCTAAGAGAGCGGCATTTCGAGAACCGTTAATGCCTACTGTCGCCACGGGAATGCCCGGGGGCATCTGGACAATGGCATAAAGAGCATCGACACC
>CALBJS010000160.1 GCA_937892995.1 uncultured Peptococcaceae bacterium
AGCATCATTATGTTGAATACGATATCCTGGGAAGACCCGTGTCGAACCATCATCCATCTTGACGGGAATTGTAACATGGAACTCTCGGGAAGGCTGACGTAGCAGGTCACATATTCCCTGATCAAGGCCGATTGTCTTGGCTACCTTGTCAAATTGTTCTTGGGCACTTTCATAGGGATTATATGATTTCTTTTGCATAAAATTACCCCTTTGCTATTTTTTTCAAAATAAAGATCATGAAAATAATTTTAGAGAAATCTATTAAGGATGTCAAGAACGCTATTTTTATTCAGCATTTCTTAACGCTCCTTAATATTGTAGACAATGCTAGTCTTATAAAGTTGATATTTTATATAACCAGGAAGACCCTAACATATTATGGAAAACTAAGACAAGCTGCTTTGCATATGATGTAGAGATATAAGGATTAAGGAGTTTGAAATAGCTATGTACTATAATAGACCTCTTCCCACCCTGGACATCGGCAAAGGTTGTTTTATAATACCCCAAGACAAAGCTAACGCTCAAAACCCCTATGGCCTGGCTGATTTTCCTGATATTAGCTATTTAATGCCGGCCGTGTTGGGATCCTCAGCCGCATTCATAGTTGGGTTCAGCTTCTTTGGTCACTCCTTAAGCTGCGGATATTCTAAAGTGATTTTCTTCGTTAATATTTATGCCCTTATTGTTTCCTTGGGGACCGGGGCCTATATTTTCCAAGTCTTGACTTTGCGAGATGGAGATGCCAGATTTTATGACTTGATACTACCTTTAGTCTCAGTCCTCTTGTTTTTCGCTTTTACTTTTAATTTAGTATATTCCTTATTTCCTTTCACTTTCTCGGGAACTATTGGAGAAACTCGACTAACCCAATTCTTATCATTTTTATCTTTAAGTGTTGGGAGTATTTCAGTAGGGGAATCTTTTAATGTCACAGTCGAAAAAACAGGAGTCCAGGTTCTGGCGGCTATGGAATCATTTTGGAATTTATTTGTCTTAACACTTTTGATATCTATCCTTGTTTAGGAAACAAGCTTTTACTATCTGGAACGTTTTCGTCTGCGCACCGGTAGGCAGATCATTTGGCCTACTTGGAGGTTAGTCGCGTCGACTCCGGGATTAAGAGCTCTTATCGTGGCTATAGACAGACCATATCTTTGGGATAGTTTTGAAAAAGTGTCTCCTGCCTTAATAATATATCTGTTTCCCGGAGGACAGGGAACAACACTTCTCCTGACCGGAATACAGATAGACTGACCTACTTGGAGATTTCTGGGGTTTGTGCCGGGGTTCGCGGAAACAATAGCCGCTACTGTGGTATTGAACCTCCGAGCCAGGACATTAAAAGTGTCACCCGGTTTAATGTGATAAGGGATTGTTCCTTTCGGACATGGCGACATTCAGCTCACTCCTGTGTATTTATATATTTTCTGTTATTCTATTTTATTCTATGTTAGGACTCCTTGTCTGTCTGACTGAAGGACATTCTAAGTCAAAAATCTTTTAAAATCTTCTTGCTCCCCTAATCGAAGGTCACAGGCACCGCCAGTAATAAATGGGTCATCGGAAAATGATACCTTCGATTGACCTATAAAAAATACTTACTTTGATAGTTCAAATGTTTGACAACCAAATTATAAATGAGTTAATATTTCTATATAGCAAATCGTAGAAGTACAATTACATAAAGGAAAAAAAGGATATTGATAATATGTACAGTGTGGAAATAAGGGGAACAGGAAGCTGTGTGCCTGAGCATAGGGTTAGTAATGAAGACATCTCCAAGTTCGTGGATACTAGTGATCAGTGGATTAGGGAGAGAACAGGGATCAGAGAACGTAGGATATCAATCGCCGAGAATACTACGGAACTTGCCGTGGAATCCGGCCGCAAGGCTCTTAAGGATGCAGGTATTGCCCCTGAAGAAGTAGATCTAATAATCGTAGCCACGGTTACCCCCGATAACTTTTTTCCATCCACTGCTTGTCTGGTACAGGCCGGAATAGGTGCCGGTAAGGCTACGAGTTTCGATATAAGTGCAGCATGTACCGGTTTTATCTATGGCTTAAGCATTGCCGGCCAATTTATTAAAACAGGAAGGTATAAAACAGCTTTAGTGATAGGTTCGGAGGTGCTTTCTAAGATAACAGATTGGGATGATCGCAACACCTGTGTGCTTTTTGCTGATGGAGCTGGAGCAGCGGTTCTCCAAAGAGGAGTTAGCGGGATCATATCCGAAATAATCGGCTCTGATGGAAATGGAGCCGAAAATCTAGGATGCCCTGCAGTTCCTCTGAAGAATAAGTTCACTGTCTCAGATAATTGCAAACCAAATATTATTTCCATGAATGGTAGGGAGATTTACAAATTTGCAGTTAAAATGATTCCTGAATGTGTGCAAAAAGTGCTTAAAGATACAGGGTATTCCCTGCAGGATATCAAACATATCATCCCGCATCAGGCAAATGTCAGGATACTGGATGCTGCAGCCAAAAAACTGCAGATAGATAGAGATAAATTCTATGTGAACCTGCATCAATACGGTAATACTTCAGGGGCGAGTATTCCCCTGGCCCTAGATGAAATGTCTAAAAGTGGACTGCTTACGGGAGGAGATTTGATTATTATCGTAGGTTTTGGAGCAGGGTTGACCTATGGAGCCCAGCTTATCCAATGGACTAAAGTCTAGAATTAAGAGCTTATTTAGCTGGATATATTGGCAAGACTCTATTAACAAAAAATGAATAAAGGAGAAAAGTATGAATAACTTCGAATTTTTTTATAAACTTGGTATTAGATATCCCTTAATCCAGGGAGGGATGGCGTGGGTATCCGATAGTTCCCTAGCCTCAGCAGTTTCCGAAGCAGGAGGCTTGGGAATGATCGCGGCGGCCAATACCCCTGTGGAAATTGTCAGAGCTGAGATCAGGAAAGCTAAAAAACTTACAGACAAACCTTTCGGGGTTAATATCATGCTTCTAAGTGAGAATGCCGAGGTCATAGCGAAGCTGGTTTGTGAAGAGGGAATTAAAGTAATTACCACCGGGGCAGGTAGCCCGGGTAAGTATCTAAAAATGTGGAAAGAACACGGAATAACGGTTATCCCGGTTGTACCTTTGGGAAATATCCTAATTCCTTTTCAACTTTATTT
>CALBJS010000161.1 GCA_937892995.1 uncultured Peptococcaceae bacterium
TAATAGTCTTTATATAATTTCAGCATAAAAGTTTTATCATCATCGTTTTCCATGGCAGTGATTACTATCAAAAGCACCAAATCACCTCTTTGTTCTGATTATACAAGCATTTCAGTGAAATTTGTGACAAAAGGTAAAAAATCCCCAAAATCAGTTTTGGGACCGGCAACAAATTTTAAGATTGTCTTTATAAAGTAGAAACCTTTTAAAGGAAAAAGTATCAGTCACGCATCAGGCTTAAGTATGCCTAGGTTGGATGAACCCATTCGAATAGATTTTGAACTGCGAAAATAGAGGAATTCTTAAAAATTGTTCATCCTGAATTAGCTGTCATTCTAAGGTAAAACAGGAGGAAAACCAACGGGGATGTGCTTAAGATGACAAAAGCCAATTTTTTATCCAAAGGTAAAAGTTATAGCCAACCTAAAAAACCTGCCTAAATACAGGTATACTACTGGTCCGGTCAGTTATAGTGAGTATATAAATAATATTCGGGTACTGGCATTAAATAACGGATCAAAAAGGCATAAAGCGTTAAAATCTTTAATCTTGACCCTAAATAAGGTATTTGATGAGACTTTTATGATTACTGCTAATTCAAAAATCCAAACAGAATTTACCCCTATTTTCAACTCATTTGAAGTGCAAATTCTGATAGCTCCCTTGTTTTTGTCTGGATAGGTGGACTTACTGGCAATGAAAATTTGGAAGGAATTATAATATTGGATAAAGACATGGTCAGGTTTTAGCTACCCAGGTGTCTGGGTAACGATTTAGCAACTGCAGACGATAACGGTATGTACACAAAAAAGTAAAACCCGCTATCTCTTGCGGGTAGGCATTTTCCTCTGGAGCCGATGGCCGGATTTGGACCGGCGACCTGCTGATTACGAATTTCATCATGGGGTGTTTTAGGGGGGTGGTGCAGTACCAGCAAATCCCTATATTAAGGGATTTTTGCGTTTGGCTACGGAGGCCTTGTTCATCCAAAATACTACCTTTTTTAAAATTATGGCGACGTTTTGGCGACATATAAAAAAGGGGTACATCAACAGCTAAACCCCATTATCCTTTTTAAAATCACATAAACAATAATTATAAAAATACCAATATATTGGCCTTTTAATAACACAATGATCTAATCTTTTTTAAAAACTAATTTAGAAGAACAAACTTAATGGCTCCAACCCCATTATATAGGCATTTGTGTTTCATCATCTTCTAAAACTTCTTCTTAAAGTTCTTCTAAAAAATTTTACTGTGGCTTCTTTAGAAGAACCCAAACAGTGATTATTTAATCTTACTGATAACGTGATATTATCACGCGATACGCGACGCGCTGTCACGCGCGCGTGACAGCGCGTGTAAAATGCTTTAATCACTATTTTAGTTTTACTGTTTTCTTTCGTAGAAACTCGTATTCCTTGACTTGCCCTTCATTACGAGGATTTCCTGGTCACAAAGTTTACGCAGCAAACGATAGGCTTGATCCTTACTAATTTTACACAGTTCAGATGCCTGGGATCTGTTTATCGTTCCGTGTTTATCAACAAATTTTAATATCATTTGTTCTTGCTGAATCGAATCGAAACCGCGCGTACGAACATAACCGTATGGATTTCCAAGCTTTGCATATAGCCCGGCAGACAGATGATAAATGCGGCCACGTCTTTCACCTTTAGCTTCGATTAAACCTTTCTCGGTCAATTTTTCTAAAACAAAGTGCCCCTGCCTGGTTCCCTTTTGAATAAGCTGACCAGCTTTTTCCGAATCAATCCGACGTTCCATTAGCAGATGGTTTAAAACCAACAACTCATCCAAAGTGAGTGCCTGTCCCGATTTATCCTGTTCAAAAACAAAGGCAGCAAATTGCAGCGAGCCTTTCCCACCATATAAGACTAAACGGACAGCATCCGCATCACTGCGGGAGTAATCAGGAACTGGCCGGCCAAATCTCATTTGCCCATCATAAATGCGATCTACTCCCCGACCGGTTTGTTCGATTATGCCAATACGCAGCATTATTTCAGCCAAGCGCGGATTACGGGGACGCGGTTCATGGACCAAAATGTTTTCGGGATTAACCCCGAGCGGAAAACCACCTGGATTAGTCAATAACATATGATCGGGCTGCCATTGCAGATAAATTGATCCCTGGCGAGAATAGTCCCTATGAATAAGAGCATTAGTAATCGCTTCGCGGAAACCAATCGGTGAATAGTCAGGCACCGGAAGACGAAACATCCCCACCATAATTTCCTGTTCATTATTTCGAGCAGCAAACCTCAATTGAATCTCTTCCAGGGTACGCAACAAAGGATAAGTAAATCTATCATTTACCTTAACATCACCGTGCTCATCCAAAACTTGAAAAAATACCACATGATTAGGAAGTACCGTTTCCAACACCGATTGTCTACCCAAAACCAACAAGCCAGCAAGATTGGGTATTAATTTTCGCCCTTTGCTCTCCACTAATTTCAGAGCTTTGGCTAATTCTTCATTATTTAAAGCAAGTAAAGCCTGTTCTCCATGCAGGCTTGCAATCGTCTGCCTGAGTCGTTCAAATTCAAGCTGATCTAGAGCATCCATACGCAAATCTTCCAACAAGCGAGCTGAAATATCCAAAAGGCCCAGATCAGACTTGCGCGAAAGCTGTTCCGGTGGATAGAAGGGAACCGTAGCCGGCTTCCCATCACCGCCGATAATCCTGCGCAAGCACTTCCCCGAAGCGGTAGCACAGATTTCAGGATAAGAATCAACTTCAATTGCAATTACAATGCCATCTGGATGGTTAATTACTGAAACCCGGGTATTTATATGCGGCACCGTATTATTAAAAATCGCCGCTTGAACCTTCATGGAATCAGCCGGACCGCCATTACGCGGTTTAGCACCGGTTACCTTCCCGTTATCTTCAACACCTATGAGAATTACTCCTCCGATCGAGTTGGCCATAGCTACAACTTCTTCGAAAAGTACGGAATCATTGAACTTCCCACGATCGGCCTTGAATTCACATTGCGTTGATTCGCCCATTTCTATGAGGTTCGATAGAGTCTCAATATCAACCATTAACTGCCTCCAGATTTTCACTGATCTAGTTTATCTTAAAAGTCAATGTGGAATATCGAATTTGAACTTTCTTAGATG
>CALBJS010000162.1 GCA_937892995.1 uncultured Peptococcaceae bacterium
GATATGCTTACTGCTTTTTGGGAAACATTCCGGCCATCATATCTTGAAGATTGACACCGAGTTCTAACCCTGAAGCAGTAAGCATATCGGAATAAGGAGAATTCTCCTCAACCTCTATTTCCACGAGATGGTCCTCTAGCTCTCCCCTTTGAAGTTTATTTTGGAGAAATTCCCTGTCCTTTTCAATTTCCGGAGATACTGAACTCTCTTTTTCTTGTTCATTCTCTTGTCCGAACAAATATTGTAAGGGATTTAAATTACTAGATTCTCGCTTTTTCCCAGGAACTAGTATTGTTAATAGACGTTTTTCGGCGTTTTTAGCGGCGTGGTTCTCTACCCCCTTCATTTTTTCGGCTTTAACCATCCGGATGGCAATCTCCATCAAGTCCCGGATGATCGATTCTACATCCCTACCTACATAACCAACTTCTGTAAACTTAGTAGCTTCAACCTTAGTAAAAGGAGCTTTTACTAACTTAGCCAGCCGTCTGGCTATTTCAGTCTTGCCTACCCCGGTGGGTCCTATCATTAAAATATTTTTGGGAAGAACATCTTCCTGGAGAGAAGTTGGAAGAAGTGAACGGCGATATCTATTACGTAAAGCAATTGCTACAGCCCTTTTAGCTTCTTTTTGACCTACTATATATTTATCCAGCTCGGCGACAATCTCCCTCGGTGTCAGCTGTTCCATTAGCCTTCCTCCTTAAGTTCCTCAACTACAATGTTGTCATTAGTATAAACACATATTGAGGCCGCTACTTTCATGGCTTCTTTGACAAGCTCTCCAGCATTGAGGTCAGTATGATTAACTAATGCCCTAGCCGCAGCTAAGGCATAATTACCTCCGGAACCGATGGCAGCAATTCCATCATCAGGTTCAATGACTTCCCCCGAACCAGAAATAAGAAGGATCGTTTCTTGATCCGCAACGATTAATAAAGCCTCAAGATTCCTAAGCATCCTGTCTGTTCGCCAAGCTTTGGCTAACTCTACAGCCGCTCTCTGCAAATTACCGTGAAATTCTTCAAGTTTTGTTTCGAATTTTTCAAATAAAGTAAAGGCGTCCGCTACCGAACCGGCAAATCCCGCCAATACTTTTCCCTGAAACAAACGACGGATCTTTCGGGCACCGTGTTTCATTACTGTGGATTGCCCGAATGTGACCTGCCCGTCACCAGCGATAGCAATTTCTTTGCCCCTTTTAACGGCAATTATTGTGGTTGCATGAAACATAATGTTCCCCCTCTATTCGCAGTTTACTAATTAACTGATATTCAGTCAAGTAAATTTTCACAATTGCGATGTCTTTTATGAATATTTAAATACTTTAATATTTAGCCCTAGGGTGAGATTTCAAATAGACCTCCCGCAGTTTTTCTCGGGTCAGGTGGGTATATATTTGAGTCGAGGATAATTTTTTATGCCCTAAGAGTTCTTGGAGACTCCTCAGATCCGCACCCCCATCTAGAAGATGGGTAGCGAAGGTGTGCCTTAGCATATGTGGGTGGATATGCTGGTTAAGATTAGCCTTTTTTTCTAATTTATCAAGAATACGACGCACTGAACGAGAAGTTAAGCGAGTATCTTGATAATTTAAAATTAGGGCTTCCTGATTGTCAGTTCTCATCCTTAAGTATTCACTAACCGCTTCTTTAGCAGCATCGGTAAGAGGTACTATCCTTTCTTTGCTACCTTTCCCCCTAACCCTTATAAGGCTACCGTCTAGATCAAGATCCCTAATATTAAGACTTACAAGTTCACTAACCCTTAAGCCCGAGCCGTAAAGGAGTTCCACTATAACTTGATCACGCACACCATTTTGGGAATTAAGATCAGATGCTTCAAGCAGTTTCTCCATATGTTCCTGAAAAAGAAACCTAGGTAGATTTTTACCAATTTTAGGAGTGGAAACCTTTTGGATCGGACTCTGACTAAGTACTCCTTCTAAGCATAGAAACCTAAAGAAGGAACGCATGGCTGCCAATTTACGAGCGATACTTTTTCGGCTAAGATTCTTTTCTGTCATAAATCCCAAGTAACTACGAACGATAAATTTATCAATAGCCTTGACTTCAAGACTCTGAGCTTCTACACCTAGCTCATGGGAAGCAAACTCTGAGAATTGAATAAGGTCAGTCTGATAAGCTGAAATAGTCAGCTCAGAGCAATTCTTAGTACTTAAATGAGCACTAAATAAGTCCAAGGCTTTATCAATAAGCATTATCTCACCTCCGACGATCATGGATGATCTAGTGCAGCAATAAATTTATTTAATTCACTTAAAGCTCGCTCGGATAGTTTTAAGTTTTTTTCCCTCTTCCCTCTGATTTTTTGCCCTAGGGGAGAGATTAAGCCAAAATTAATATTCATAGGTTGGAAATCTACGCTAGGGGAGCCTTCAAGATGACGGGCTAATCCGCCAAGGGCAGTTTCAGGTGGAAAAACAAGGGTGTCCTGTTGGTTAAGTAATCTGAAGACATTCAAGCCTGCAAGAAGACCGCTGGCTGCAGACTCCAAATATCCTTCCACTCCAGTGATCTGTCCAGCAAAAAAAATGTTGTTCTTTTGGCGGAAACTAAAGTCAGCATAAAGTACTCTGGGAGCATTCAGAAAGGAGTTGCGATGCATGACTCCATAGCGAACAAACTCTGCCTGCTCTAGCCCTGGAATAAGTCTAAAGACTCTTTTCTGTTCACCCCATTTAAGATGGGTTTGAAAGCCAACTAGGTTCAAAAGAGTCCCCTGAATATTTTCCTTGCGTAATTGGACAACAGCAAAGGGAGTCTGCTTAAAACGCGGATCTCTAATCCCTACAGGTTTTAAAGGTCCGAAGGCCATTGTCATAAATCCCCTGGAAGCCATAACCTCAAGGGGCATACAACCTTCAAAGATAAGATTATTCTCAAACCCTTTGACTTCAGCAGTTTCAGCTTTAAGTAAAGCGTCATAGAAAATCTGGTATTCTTCTTTATTCATAGGACAGTTAAGATAATCAGGTTCTCCTTTATCATATCGCGATGCCCAAAAAGCTTTAGACATGTCAATTGAATCTAGTTCTACGATTGGGGCAGCTGCATCGAAAAAGGAAAGGGCTGCCTCTCCTGTCAAGCAGAGGATATCCTCTGCCAGTGAATCCGCTGTCAGGGGGCCAGATGCTATTATTACTACTTTATCCCTGGGTATACTTTTTACTTCTTCCCTGATCACTGTGACTTTAGGATGAGTAGAGACTTTTTCCGTAATAACTTGGGAAAAAAGAATCCTATCTACTGCCAAAGCTCCACCTGCCGGAACCGAGGTCCGGTCCGCAGTTTCCATAATGAGTGAGCCTAGCCGACGCATTTCTTCCTTTAGTAGACCAACGGCATTTTCAAGTCCTACTGCTCTTAGAGAGTTGCTGCAGACCAATTCAGCAAATCTATCCGTACAATGAGCAGGAGTAGACCTCAGTGGGCGCATCTCATAAAGTTCAACTTCTACACCACGTTCAGCAAGCTGCCAAGCAGCTTCTGAACCGGCCAACCCTGCTCCGATAATCATGACTTTTTCCATAGAAATATCACCTACAGTATTCTTACGTTACTTAATCATCTATTTCCTGAGAAAAACGGCAGTCCTTGTTAGTACAGACGTGTTTTTTTTGATTTTTAGTATTTTTCTCGGTCATAAGCCCCCCACATTGGGGACAAGGATTCGGAGCAGGTTTTTCCCAAGCTATAAAATCACAGTCAGGATACTTACTACAACCGTAAAACTTGCGCCCCT
>CALBJS010000163.1 GCA_937892995.1 uncultured Peptococcaceae bacterium
CCTGTTTATAAGGGGTGCAAGGAGTTTTTTATTCAGTTATCTGCGAAACTCGGGAGAAACAGAATAGAAAGAATATAAAATTGGACAAGTTTACTTAGTTATAATATTATCTATTTTAGATAAGGAAGTATTAGGAGAGAAAAAAATGGAATTTAGTAATAGAGATAAATCACAATATGTTAAGGATACATTTAACGCCATAGCAAGACGCTACGATTTAATGAATACCCTAATGAGTCTGGGAATGGATAAGCTTTGGAGACGGAAGGTAGTACAAATTGTCCAGGCAAAACCTGGAATGAGAATCTTGGATGTTTGTTGTGGTACTGGCAAGTTAACAACGGAACTCGGAAAATCCGTTGTACCGTCGGGTCAGGTGATCGGAATTGATTTTTCTAAGGAAATGCTTGAGAAGGCTTGGAAGAATCTAAATAATTCATTTAGCAAAGAAAATATTAAATTACTTCAAGGAGATGCCTTAAGCCTTCCTTTCGAAAATAACAGTTTTGATGGAGCAACAGTGGGCTGGGGATTAAGAAATCTTCCTGAGTTAAGTAAGGGAATTCAGGAGATGGTAAGGGTAGTTAAGCCCGGATCGCTGGTAGTTTCCCTTGATATGGCTAAACCCACTATACCTATCTTTAAACAAGTATATTGGTTTTATTTTAAAAAGATTATCCCTTTTTTAGGGAAGATCTGGGCGGGGAAGGAGAAGGAATATAATTATCTTTTTAGTTCGGCTTATGAATTTGAATCTCAAAGTGAACTTGCAAAAATCTTTGAAAATTGCGGGCTTGTCAAAACCGGGTATATTAATCTTGCTGGTGGGATAGTAGCCATTGTCTATGGCCAAAAACCACGAATCTAGAAAGAACTATTAATTAATTTTATAATTTTAGGTTTAGAATATATTTGCTCTTAAATTAAAAGAAAAGTTTTGTAGGAATGTGGAATTTTTCCTGTAAAATTAATAATAATTAATAACGAAGGCCATCGCTCTCTTAAATTGGAAGTTCCTAAGACAAGCATAGTATCAAAGAGAAAACGGCGACTTTTTTAGAGAAATTTATTGAAAAGGCCAAATCATGATCTAGTCATGCAATTATCATCATATTATTATTAAGGAACTTTGTTATTTTAGGGCTATGTTTTAATTGAATTATTTAGGAAGGTTAGATGTAGAAATGCTTACCCCGAGCCTAGAAGATTATTTAGAAGAGGTCTACCGTTTTTCCCTTACCACCGAAAATATAAGGGTGACTGATCTAAGTAATAAGCTTGCAGTTTCTATGCCTTCAGTATCAAAAGCCTTGATGCGGCTTAAAGAAAAAGAATATATTTTATATCAACCATATGGGGCCATTGAACTAACTAATAAAGGAAAAAAACTAGGTAGTTTTTTGGTAGAAAGGAATCGTCTTCTTCAGGACTTCCTTTTCCTAATCTGTGCTAGATGTGATATTGCTGCAGAGGCGGAGGCAATGGAGCATTACCTATCGAAAGAGACCATTGAAGCTCTGCAGGCTTTGGTCAAATATATTAAAAATAAACCTGAGTTATATCATGAATTCCAAATGTATATGAAGGACGAAGCTAGACGAACGATACCTTTGTTAGATGAATAGAAAATGGGCTATCTGGGTGACAATAAAGCAGAGCGTAAAAGCAATGGTAGTTGGTATGATAAAAGCCATGATGGTCCACTTCTTACTGCCTGTTTCTTTTAAGATGGTTAAAAGGCTAGTGGCACAGGGCCAGTGTAATAATGAGAAGAGCATGGTATTTACAGCGGTTAACCAGGTCCAACCATTGTCTACTAAAAGATTACGTAGATCAACAAGGTTATCGAATTCAAGCATATGTCCACTTGATATATAACTCATGATTAGGATAGGAAGAATGATTTCGTTAGCAGGTAGGCCAAGAATAAAAGCCATTAAGATGAATCCATCTAATCCTATGCTATGAGCGATAGGATGTAAAAAGTGAGCAACATGACCTATCAAGCTGAGATCGACAATAAAGATATTACCAAGCATCCAAGTGATTGCTCCAGCCGGAGCCGCTACTAATATCGCTCTACGAAGAACGAAAATCGTCCTGTCAATGATTGAGCGATATATTACGCTTCCGATTTTTGGTCTGCGGTAGGGAGGTAACTCAAGAACCATAGAAGAGGTTTCTCCTCTAAGAATGGTTCGGGAAAGCACCCAAGAAACTAGGAAGGTTGTGCCTACACCTAATAGAATTAAGATTGTAATGATCCCGGCTATAGCAAGAGATTGATAGCCCTGGCTGACTGCTCCAGCCCCAAATATTGTTCCAATTGCGATGAGGGTAGGAAATCTCCCATTACAAGGAACAAAATTGTTGGTCAGTATGGCTATCAATTTTTCCCTGGGAGAATCTATAATTCGGCAAGAAACTACGCCTGCTGCATTACAGCCAAAACCCATACACATTGTCAGGCTTTGTTTGCCACAGGCGTTTGCTTTTCTAAAGAGATGGTCAAGGTTGAAAGCTACTCTAGGTAAATAGCCGAGATCTTCTAGAAGAGTAAAGAGAGGAAAAAAGATGGCCATAGGGGGAAGCATGACCGATACGACCCAAGCAAGGGCCCGGTAAAGTCCGAGAACCAAAACCCCGTGGAGCCAGTTGGGGGCATCTATCATTATGAACCATCGGGTTAAAACGTCCTGAAAGCCAAAAAGAACAGTTGCAATTATCTCGGAGGGCATATTTGCTCCGGTGATTGTTATCCAAAATACTGTTGAAAGTAGTAATAACATAATAGGGTAACCAAGAATCTTTGAGGTAAGAATATTATCTGTCTTAGTGGTCCAATTGACACTGTAAGAGCCTTGTCTTACTACCTTATGCGCTAGTTTTTCAGCATTATTAAAAATGTCAGAAACTATAGTATCACCTATAATGTTTCCTTTAGAGAGACGGATTTTTTCTGCCTCTTTTTTGAGCTCTTCTAATTGCTTTTTGCTCCCATAAGTTATCATAATGCTATCTCTGCCTCTCTTGTAACAGCCCATCTACTTTGAGAATTCAAGTGTAAGGTTATGTTCCGGATGAACTTCTCATCCCCGTCTAATAACCGAAGGGCTACCCATCGAGGATTAAACAGCTTATCAAATCTAAATTTTTCTATTTGAGGTAGCAACTTCAACACTGCATTTTCTACCTCCATAGAGTACTTAATTTGAGTAGGATTTAATTCTCTAGAACCGATAGCAACTTGGTAGATGCTCTCTTTAAGACTATTTAAACCGATACCTTGGCGTGCGGCTGTGGCGACTACCGGTACTCCTAGTTCCTTTTCAAGAGTAATAAAATCAATGGATATTTTTTTCTTCTTAGCTTCATCTATAAGATTAACACATATTACTAGTCGGGAAGTAATCTCCATGACTTGAAGGGCAAGATTAAGATTTCTCTCTAGGGAGGTAGCATCTAGAACAATAACAGTTACATCGGGGTGTCCGAAGCAGATGAAATCCCTGGCAACTTCTTCTTCAGCAGTGTGAGCAAGGATGGAATAAGTACCGGGGAGGTCTATCATCAGAAAATTTTTATCCCGATAAGAAAAACTGCCTTGAGCGTTATCTACTGTTTTTCCCGGCCAATTCCCCGTATGTTGTCTTAAACCGGTTAAGGAGTTAAATAACGTGCTTTTTCCCACATTGAGGTTACCAGCTAAAGCTATGATTAATTGATCCGGTTTTTTTACGATTCCAAAATACTCCTGAAGCATTTGGCTATGGTTAAGTATTTGCATCGGGAAGCCTCCTGAAAATAATGATATATCTTAGATAAGATGGACATGTATTAAACTTGCATCTTCTTTTCTTAAAGCTACAGTTGTCCCCCTTATGGTATATGCTGTAGGATCACCGGATGGCCCCCTGCGAATGCATTCAACGGCTGTTCCCGGAATAATACCGAGATCTTGGATTCGTCTGCGAAGTATCCCATCAAGTTCAAGTCCAACTATCCTACAGGTGCAACCCACCGCTATTTGTGAAAGCGGGATTGATTTATCATAAGTAATCATTTCTTTTACCCCCTTAAACCAAGTTAGCCACAGCTAACAATTGGATCAAAATAATGGGTTAGCCTCGGCTAACATTTATAAAATATAATCTGTGATATCATACTTAAGCTAGAATGGTTTTGACACTTGGCACCTTATGTAATATTTGGAAACAGTATAATCAGTTAGTAGAGTAAAGTGATAATTTAGGGGTGAGAAAATTGCACGTCGAGAATATGCAAAAAAGTATAACCACCGATTCTTTTCCCGAAAACTGGAAGAAGAAATCGAACGTGCCCGGCGGACCGGTAGCGGGTTTTCTCTTGTGATGCTGGATATAGATCGATTTAAGAGCATAAATGACCGTTTTGGCCATAACGCTGGAGACTTAGTTCTTAAAACCATAGCGGAAGAGATTAATGACAGGATTCGTAAAATAGACTGCCTGGCTCGCTGGGGTGGAGAGGAATTTGTAATAATGCTGCCGGGCACACCAGTTGATAAGGCTGCCATTTTAGTGGAAGAACTGCGGGAAAGTATAAGCAAAATGAACATTACGGGTGTGGACAGGGTTACCGCTAGCTTCGGAGTGGCCAGTTATTGTTCGGAAGATACAGCCGATACGCTGATCCAAAAGGCAGATAACTTAATGTATGAAGCAAAGGCTGCCGGCAGAAATTGTATACGCAGATCGGAATGAAACAGCTCTAAAGACACTTAATCTGACAGTGTTACTATCTATTTAATAGACCTTTCCGATTAAACAGTATTGTTAAGGAAAGTTAAGTTGGAATCAGAGGAAAGTAAGGAAGGCCATAGTTGCCAATCGTCTTTCTTATGCGTATAATTCATCCCTATGTCATGATAATCGTGCCATAGGGATGAGTAGTTTGGAAAAGTAAAATTCTAAGTCAAATCAATCTAATACATAAAAAAGGCAACACATAATTAGGGGATGCTGAATAGCCCCATGAGTTTTAATTTATAGCAGGTCTAGACTGTTT
>CALBJS010000164.1 GCA_937892995.1 uncultured Peptococcaceae bacterium
ACCGAGAGACAAGCCATCGTAAATAGAGGAATTTTGGGCAATCCCAGAATAGCTAAAGCTACAAGTACCGCCGCCGTAATATAGAGAGCTTTGGGGATTCTAAAAAGCTGCTTGGCCAGATCCTCGCCCAGATTCGTATCAGATGCAGCCCGAGTCACGACTAGCCCTGTCGCTGTTGAAATCAGCAAGGCCGGGATTTGAGAAACCAGACCATCACCGATAGTGAGAAGAGTGTAAGTGTGAAGTGCTTCGCCCACAGGCATGCCCATGGTGAATATCCCAATGACCATGATATTGATAAGTAAGATAATAATCGCAGCGATGGCATCCCCTTTGACGAACTTACTGGCCCCATCCATCGCTCCATAAAAGTCCCCTTCCTGTTGGATTATCTTTCTTCTATTCTTGGCTTCCAGATCAGTAATAGCACCTGCATTCAAATCAGCATCAATACCCATTTGTTTTCCGGGCATAGCATCTAAAGTGAAACGAGCAGCCACTTCAGATACCCGTTCAGCACCTTTGGTAATTACAATAAATTGAACCACTACCAAAATACAAAAAACGATAAATCCGACCACCGGGTTACCTTGGATTACGAATTCTCCGAACTGTTGAATGACATCTCCGGCGTAAGCCTCAAGTAAAATTAGTTTCGTGGTAGCCAGGTTTAAAGATAACCGAAAAAGAGTCATGGTTAGGAGCAGAGAAGGTAGTACGGAAAATTCTAAAGGATTCTTAGTAAAGACAGCCAGCATTAAGATAAGGACAGAGCCTGTAATATTTAAGGTAATTAAAAAATCCAGCCAACCGGCAGGGATGGGAACCACCATCATAACTACAATGCCTACTATTCCAAAGGCTGCGATTACGTCTGTGCTTTGTTTAATTCTACTATTGTGTACCGTAGTCACCATTATCAGGTAGCCCCCTTTAAGCCGAGTAATACCGCTTGCGTTTATTAAGCTTATAGACGAACGCTAGTACTTCTGCCACTGCTTTATATAGATCCGTCGGCACCATTTGCCCCAATTCTACTTGAGCAAAAAGGGCCCGGGCCAAAGGTTTATTCTCCATAATCACAATATTATTTTCTTCCGCAATAGCCCGAATTCTCAAGGCTAGCTCATTTTGTCCCTTCGCCACCACGTAAGGGGCAGAGTGGATAGCTAGATCGTACTTAAGGGCTACCGCATAATGAGTAGGGTTAGTGATGACGACATCAGCTTGTTTTAGGTCCTCCATCATCCTCCGCATGGCCAGCATTCTTTGCTGCTTTCTGATCTGAGCCTTAAGCAAAGGATCTCCCTCCGTTTGTTTATATTCCTCTTTAATCTCTTCATAGGACATCCGCAGGTTTTTCTCATACTCCCACCATTGGTAAAGAAAATCAGCAAAAGCAATAATTAAAAAAGCCAAAGCCGCCTTCCAAGCTAGTTCGAACAGCAGACCTCCTAAGAGCGTAGCAGATTGAAAGACATTAATCCCCTGAAGAGCAGGGAAAATATTGATATTATCCCGGATAACATCAAAAAGAAAATAACCGATTACAAATACTTTAAATAAAGATTTGATCAATTGAACCAAGGCCTTAAGACCGAACATCCTTTTTAATCCTTGAATGGGGCTAAGCCTGGATAATTGAGGCTTGATCGGCTCTACTGTGAACAGAGAACCAACTTGTAAAAAATTAACTACTATGGCCGTTATCAGTGATGCCAAAAAGATAGGTCCCATGATAAGTAGACACTGCCAAGACAGATTCATCATTACTTCCCAAACAGAACGGACATTCCATTCCAGAGATAAAGAAGTTGAATACTTAAACAAATCAGCAATTTTGTTCAAAACATTAGGCAACCAAAACCTCAGTAAACCGACCAGTGCCAAAAGCATGACAGCCGAAGTTAATTCTTGGCTTTTTAGTACCTGTCCTTTTTTACGGGCCTCTTGTCGTCGTTTAGGGGTTGCCGGAAATCTTTTTTCCGCTATCTACTCCACCCCCTTAATAGTTCAAAGACCCATTGCATAGTAGTATCAAAAACTTGGGATACTGACTCCCCAAAGAAGGGAATCATCAGGAAAAGAAGAGTAATCCCAAAGATGATTTTCACAGGAAAAATAACGGAAAACATATTTAACTGGGGAACAGTCTTGGACAAAAGACCTACCCCAAAGTCGGCCAGAAATAAAGCTCCAAAAACCGGCATAGCTATTTGCAAAGATAAAGCGATCACTTTAGCTGTAACCTTAATGTAGAATGCTACTCCATAGCTTAAAGCTCCGGGATTTATCGGTAAGAATTCATAACTTCTGACCATCGCTGCGATGATATAGTGATGCGAATTTGTAGCTAGAAGGAGCATGGTAGTCAGAACCATAAGAAAACTTCCGGTCATAGGGCTTTGCATCCCATTGATTGGATCTACAGTATTCCCCATATGGAAGCCAAGCTGAAAATCAATCAGTTGGCCTGCTCCTTGCATAATCGCTGTCACCAAATTAATGATAAAACCCAAGGCAAGCCCCACTAGAACTTCTTTGATGATTATCCCCACTAGCGGTAAGAGTTCTCCCGGGATGACAGGACCCTCAGCAAGTACCAAAGGAAATAAAACAACAGTCAGGCTTGCAGCTAATCCAAGCTTTACCATTCCCGGTACTCCCCTGGCTCCAAAGACAGGTGCAATCATCACCATTCCCGCCCAACGAGAAAAGACAAGTAAAAATAAAGAAAGATTCCACTGCAATAGATCTCCTAAACTCAAATTTCCTCCTCCGCCTTTAGGAACATTCCTGCCTCCTTTCCTTAATACCGAGCGAAATTGACCAGTTCAGTAAGCAGGTTCGTGGTATAAGCCGTCATTATATTTAACATCCAGGGACCAAGCAATAATAAAATCAGGGCAATCGAAAGAACCTTAGGAATAAACGATAAGGTCTGCTCTTGAATCTGAGTCATAGCTTGGAAGATGCTTACTAGAAGCCCGACCATTAGACTTGCAGCAAGTAACGGTCCCCCCACCAAAATCGCTGTCCCTATGGCCTCTTTAGCCATATAGAGAATCTGGTTTTCAGTCATAGTGATCCCTCAAAAAGTTTTTATAAAATCTTTGTATTGTGCTTATTTGCATTGAACATTCAGATTTCCTTACGAAAAGCTGGTAACCAGAGATTGAACGACCAAATGCCAGCCATCTACTAGAACAAAAAGCAATATTTTAAACGGCAGGGAGATCATCATTGGCGGCATCATCATCATTCCCATAGACATTAAAGTGCTGGCCACGATCATATCAATAATCATAAAAGGAATAAAAATAGCAAAGCCCATCTGAAAAGCTGTTTTTAGTTCACTAATAACAAAAGCAGGTATTAGAACATGGGTTGGAATATCACCATAGGTTCGTGGCCTTTCCGTTTTAGAGAGACTAACAAATAATTCAAGGTCTTTTTCTCTGGTCTGCTTGAACATAAAAGTTCGTAAAGGTTGTTCCGCATTATCTAGAGCTTGTTCCTTGGTAATCTCACTCTGAAGATAAGGCTGGAGTGCTGCACTGTTTACTTCCGAAAAAGTAGGCATCATGACAAAAAAGGTAAGAAACAGCGAAAGCCCTATGATTATCTGAGTTGGGGGCAACTGCTGAGTACCCAGGGCATTGCGTACAAAGGAAAGAACCACCACTATCCGGGTAAAAGAGGTCATCAGAACCAAGATAGCAGGTGCTAGGGAAAGAACGGTAATCAGCATGAACAGTTGAACAGCAGAACTAGTCTGGCCTAGATCAAGGGTCATGTTCATTTATCTACCTCCTCTAGCAGACGTTCAAGTTCCGCAGAGAACCCACTTTTTCTCTTTTTACTTCTTAGTTTTTTTCCAATACCGGTCATGAATTTATCCATTTTCTCTTCCGGCCTGCTGGCAATCTCCTCCAAGATATCAGCAACGATCTCAGGATCATTAATTTCCGCTATCTTAGTAAGATGATGATCAGTTCCCCCTAAAATCTGTATTTTTCCGGCTATCTCGACAAGGTACAAGACCTGTTGGCCACCTAACACCTGACGATCGAGAACTCTAACCCACGGTGATTGCATATTACGGAAGGAAAAGCGGTTAAGCCTTTTGATCATCCATAAAGATACTATCAGAATGATGAGAAAGACAAAGATGGTACCGATAAGGCCAGCCCAGGAAAAAGGCTCGGTCACAGCAAGGGCAGGTATGTTAGGGTTATAAGGCTGATTCTCAATACCGTTAGGCATGACTATTTCAAAGCCTTAGCAACAGCTTCGAGAACCCTATCTGCCTGAAAGGGTTTGACCACGAAATCCTTGGCTCCCGACTGAATTGCTTCGATTACCATGGATTGCTGCCCCATGGCACTACACATAATAATCTTAGCTTGAGGATCTTTGGCCCGAATCTCTTTCACAGCCTGCAGGCCATCCATTTCGGGCATGGTAATATCCATGATGGTAATATCGGGTTTAATTTCCGAATATTTTTCTATAGCAACTATGCCATTCTCGGCCTCACCTACAACCTGATAGCCATTATTGGCAAGGATGTCCTTAAGCATCATTCTCATAAATGCGGCATCATCTACTAGCATTACTGTATTACCCACTTCTTCTTCCTCCTTAGTTTAATGTATCTATTCGGTCATCCGGGTTGACTATTTCTGTAATCCGAATCCCAAAGGTTTCATTGATTACTACTACCTCACATTTAGCAATAAGCTTACCATTGACTATCATATCTACAGGCTCGCCCGCTAAACGGTCGAGTTCAATTACAGAGCCGGGTCCTAACTCTAGGATTTCTTTAATAGTCTTGGATGCCTTCCCTAATTCAACACTTACCTGTAAGGGAACATCAAAAATAAGTCCTAAATTATTTGGTAGCGAAGGTACTCCTCCAGGGGAAAGCGGAGCGGAGCGAACTGAGCCGGCTGGACAAGTGTTGGTTGTTCTTTCTTATGAAAACTACCCTGGTTAGTCCCATATAATGGAGGCAAAGATATATCCTGGGGAGGCTGCCA
>CALBJS010000165.1 GCA_937892995.1 uncultured Peptococcaceae bacterium
GAAATCCTGAATGTCCCAATTTGCCCGATTATTACCTTTAAAGGTGATAATCGGGCAAATTGGGACATTCAGGATTTCAGGATGCCTAAGACTATGGCCGTAAATTTTTTGGATCATCTTCCTATCCCGGGTTATCTGAAGAGATTTATTGTTAATCAAGTTAGACCATTCCCTAACTTTAGTTCCGAACTGTGTGTAGGTTGTGGTGATTGTCTACGAAGTTGCCCGCCCAAGGCTCTTGTCTTGGATAACAAGAGAAAACCGCAAGTTAACCTGCAGTCTTGCATTCGATGTTTCTGTTGTCAGGAATTATGTCCGCAAAAAGCGGTTGAAATTCATAAAACCTTAATTGGAAGGTTCTTATTCAGGTGATTTTTTTGTCCAACGATTGCTGTCCCTTAGGCGGTATTTTTCCATCATACTCGCAAAAGCCTTTTCAAGGTCTATGTGGAGGGAATTTGCCATACATACTATAATAAATAGGATGTCGGCCATTTCTAAGGCGAGATTCCCTTCAGGTTCGGTAGATTTTTTAGGTTTTTCGCCATAAAGATGATTTACTTCCCTGGCTAATTCACCCACTTCTTCGATGAGACGCAGCATCATGGAAGAGGGTTGCCAATAACCTTCTTCGAATTGAGAGATCCAATTATCGACTTCTTGCTGCCATTCTTTGATATCCATGATTGTTAACTCCTTGTTTATCTATGATTTAGGATTATTCTAAGGGAATTTTTCTAAGAGGGCAAGGTATTTGGAATTTTATATAGAATAATATTCTGTTGATTTGTTAATTTTGAGCACAAGGGAGTGAGACCGTGGCAGAATTATTAATGCAATTTAAAGCCTTTAATTGGCAAGCGATTATCGACATAACTGTTGTTACGGTCATCCTTTACCAACTTTTAATGCTTATCAAAGGAACAAGAGCAGTTCAGCTTATTAAAGGACTTTTTATTCTGCTCATAATCTCCTTTCTTTCCAGAAAGCTGGGATTAACTACCCTGACCTGGATGCTTGATAAAGGCTGGACTATGTTACTGGTAGCCTTGCCTGTCGTCTTCCAGCCCGAACTGCGGCGAGCATTGGAGCAGCTTGGCCGGGGGAAATTCATCACCATGCATCCCGGAACGGTAGGCTCTGAGGAATATAAGAAATTGATCGAAGAACTTGTTAAATGTGCACAGGTCTTGACTCAAAGCCGTATAGGGGGCTTAATTGTTATTGAAAAGCTTACCGGAATTCAGGAGTTCGTCGATACCGGCATCAAAATAGATGGAGTGGTTTCTTCGGAGTTTTTAATCAATATCTTTATCCCGAATTCGCCATTACATGATGGGGCCGTAATAATCCGTGGAGACAGAGTAGCTTACCGCTTTCCCAAGATAGTGGTTTGCAGAAGGATCTAGGTACTCGGCATCGTGCGGCTTTAGGATTATCGGAGGTATCCGATGCCTTGGTTATTGTCATCTCCGAAGAGACCGGGGTGATTTCTGCCGCTAAGAATGGTATACTTACGAGATTTCTTGATGAGAAAAGCCTGCGTGATTTATTGAAAAATGAGATTCTGGTAGAAAAGGCTTCGGGTTATAACCCGTTTAGGAGGGGATAGCCTATGCGTGTCCATGATATTTTTCGACGCAACCTGGGATATAAAGTAATTTCATTTCTCTTGGCACTTGCTTTTTGGCTGTGGATAACCAGTAGTCAATCCGAACCAATCGGTTTATTCGGCGTGCAGACTCTGAATGTTCCCTTAGTTACTTATAACCAACCGCCTAATCTGGTAATTATCTCTGATCTTCCTACGATCTCTGTAAAATTAGATAATAATAACCAAGGGATCAGTGTTAAGGATTTGTATGCTTATGTGGATTTAAAAGATGCTGTGGCAGGTGAACATTCTTATAAAGTTATGATGGATGAGCCGGAAGGGGTTAAGATTGAAAAGATTAGTCCGAGTAATGTAATTATTAGAATGGATCTGGTGAAGGATAAGATTGTGCCTGTGACGGCTGAGATAACGGGAACTCCGGCGAAGGGATTTATTGCCGGAGAACCTCTTATTACCCC
>CALBJS010000166.1 GCA_937892995.1 uncultured Peptococcaceae bacterium
GGAACCGGTGAAAGGTGTTATGATCGAGCAGGGGAAGTATGCGTTCTTTAAGTAAAGCATTTAGTAATTTGAATACAAAACTTGTTATCCACCCCAAATGTTTTTATAATATTTAAATGGAGTATTGTTATCTCTAAGTAGCGAATTTGTTTGTAAGAATACTAAGTGTTTAAGGCGAGATGTGTAATTATACTTGAATTAAACCTAAGGAAGTCCAAACATGATTTTAAGTTTGGACTTCCTTTAATTGTCTAAGATGTATATAGCGTTTTCTAAGATATTGTTACTGTTTTTTTATAACTCTTGAATAGATGCCTCATCTCGATCTAATTTCTTTATGCAGATACTGAGACGTTCCTTCAAACTCTGATCTGTCACGGCTTCTCGCATTTGTCTTAATAGGTCTATTGCTCTACGGAAAACAGCGATGATATCCCCTTCATCTAAAGTACATAATTGCTGGATATCACTAAAAGGGGAACCTTTACTCCAAAAATAGGCTATAATTGCAACTCTGGGGTCAAAACGTATGGCTTCCGGGCCGCAGATACTTTGGACGTAACTAAGTATTTCCTTCATAGGGGAAAGATCAATAAGTTTTGTTCGTTGAAAAAAATCGTTACGTTTGCTTTCGTAGTCAATACATGATATTAAAGCATTTAGTTGATCATCATCAAGTTCTTCAAGAATTCCAGAATAGATCAATTCCGTTACTAATATTTCTTGCACATAGATATGGCGTGCTAGGTCTCCTCTGGTTAAAACTCTATTTCCCTCGATGTAACCCATTTGTTCAAGTTGGGATTTCTTTCTCAGGAATTCATTGTTGAATGTATTATAGTCAGGTAGAGAAGCCAGTTGATTCTTTAGACCAGCAACAGAATTTTCAAGTTTAGACCATTTTTCGGAATGGATTTTACAGAGATCATTTTGTTTTTTCGTGCATTTTTGAGGTGAAGTTCTTAAAACTTTCTCCCATTTGCGGATTTTCCGTTGCATTTGACGGCCATAGATTTTATGCCGACGTCTGGGATCAAGTTTAGCGTAGGCTTTACGCAGCCGCTCTAATTCTTTTTGTCTAGGATAATAATTGATTGGGCATTTATAAGAACCTAGATGTTCACATAAATATTCTTTTGATTTAGAAGATTCTTCTGAGATACGCTCAATCTCTTCTTCAACTTTTTCGGCTGTAACAACGTAAGAGTGGGCAGCAAAACTCTTTTTGAAATAGATCTCGATCTGTTTTTGGGAAAGTGTGGCCAAAAGGTTTAAGACAGTATTATACGAAAGACGGAATTGACTTGTTAGCGGTTCTAATCTTTGGATATCAAATCTTACGGGAGGTTCTTTTTCAAAATAGTTTAAGTCAACAATAGCAAAGGAATAGCCCTTTTCGTCAAGGCCTCTTCGTCCAGCTCGACCGGACATCTGAAAAAATTCGTGGTTAGCTAGAGGGCGGAAATTATGTCCATCATATTTATTAAGGGAATCAAAACAGACTGCTTTAACAGGGTAATTAATGCCCACGCTGAATGTTTCCGTGCAATAAAGGACTGAAATCATTCTACTAAGAAAGAGATCTTCAACTACCGTTTTTTGTAAAGGAAGAAGTCCGGCATGATGATAGGCTATGCCTTTGCGACAAACCCTAAAGAGCTTACGGGTTGAGGGAGACCAAATATCTTCTTCTCCAAATTGTTCTATAAAAATGTTTTTCACCTTGGAACTTTGTTCTGGCTTAAGATAGTTTCTTTGATAAGCTAATTCAACGGCTTTGTCTGAACACTGTTTTCTGCTAAAAACAAAGTATAGGGAAGGAAGGTATTTTTTCTCAATACTTTTAACAAGATCTAGGTGGCTAGTTGGTTCGAAAAGAGGAGAATTAGATGATGTTTTATTTGTATTTTTAAGCTTTTGGTAATAGAACCTAAGAAGGTTATCATAATTAACTAAGCCGGTCTCCTGAGAAAAATAATAATACTCTAAGGGGACAATTCTTTTATGTTCTTCAATTAAGACTATATTGTCTTTTCTAATCGTTTTGATCCAATTTGTTAATTCAGGGGCATTTGCAATGGTAGCACTGAGTCCGAGGATCTTAATATGGAGTGGAGCAAGGATGATCGATTCCTCCCAGACTGTTCCTCTGTCTTCATCGTTTAACCAATGGATTTCATCAAAAATAATATAGGAGACCCGATTTAATTCCTCATCATTAGTAATTACTTGATTACGGAGTATCTCTGTAGTCATAATCAATAGGGGGGCAGTAGGGTTAACTACAACATCACCTGTCATGATACCGACAGTATCGTGGCCAAATCGTTTTGTGAAATCCTTAAATTTTTGGTTACTTAAGGCCTTAATAGGAGCGGTATAGACAATCTTACTACCTTCCTGTATAGATTTTTCAACTAGGTAGTCCGCAACTAAAGTTTTCCCCGT
>CALBJS010000167.1 GCA_937892995.1 uncultured Peptococcaceae bacterium
GATTGTTTTGGTATACAATGGATGAAATGAAAGAAATAGTTTGAATAATAATATGTAATGTTGAAATAAGGGAGGAAAATCCGTGTTCGAAAACGACATACTTGTTGCTGGTGCTGATCCTGGTTTTGGTGCCATAAAACTTGATATTGGCGATACAAAAATATTGTTTCCTGCCGTAATATGCGATGGTAATGAGCGAATCTTCTCGACTTTAGGTAAAACGGAGCTGGAGCGAGGTAGTGACCTTGAGAAACAAATAGCATCCCTTGATGTCATTGTTAGAAACAATTCTACGGGAGTAGAACGACATTATTTTATGGGAAGCTTGGCAGAAAGCCTCAACCCAAAAGAAGCACATTACTGTTGGGACGAAGATAAGTCTACCGATGAAGAAGCAATGTCTCTTCTAATCGTAGGCCTTGCCCTTGCTCAGCCCTATCCGAAAACCAACATCTATCTTGGAACTGGTGTACCTGTTAAATTTTATGCATCATTAAAAGATAAATATGAAGCAGAGCTCAAAGGGTCTTTTGCAGTTACTTTTTTGTCAGGCCCATACAAAGGCCAAACACGTAGTATGAATATTTTGAGATCCAGGGTATTACCTCAAAGCTATGGAGTCTTTATAAAAGAAACGTTATGTGAAGACGGTACACCCATTAATACTAAATTATTCGGGGGCTATGTCTTAGCTGTTGATCCGGGCTTTCGGACTACAGATATTGCTACTTTTTATGATGGTATTATGCTTGATCCGCCCAATTCCTTCAGTATTGAAAAAGGTTTACAGTGGGCATATGCCGGAGTTGCCGAAAAACTTAAAGAAATGACAATGGATCATGCTAATCCGATTGAAACCGATGATAAGGAACTAGATAAAATTTTTAGGGTTAATAAAGGACTTTATCCATGGAATAATGGAGCTATAGACTTAAATCCGGTCATGAAAAAAATGTTATCCCAATTGGCAGCAGATATTTCCAGGGAAATCATGAAAACCTTAAAACCTATGGCTGGTAGAATTCATACTGTTTTGGTAGCTGGGAAGGTAGGGGAAATGGTTTATGAATACCTCAACTTACATAATAAGGTTCTCATAGATGATCCCCAATTTGGAAATGCAACTGGATTTCGTGTCATGGCGGCAAACCTGGTGAATAATCTGACAAGGAAAGTAAATGTTGATCAATGAAAACATCGGGTTATTTAATATTTTACATTTCTGAAAATGAAGATTTTGAATTATGGAGAGCCCTCTCCCAGCTTTCCGCTGATGATAGGACTGCCTTTGTAAAATCTGCACTATGGAAAGCCTTGACACAAGATACTGATTCGAAAAAATCAACTAATAATTGGGTCAAACAAAATAAGGTACTAAGAATCGGCAAGAATGGAGCTGAAAGCCTTATAAATGATCTTGTCCTAGAGGAAATTGGTCAGAAAACGATGGCGGTTTCTGAGGAAAAAGAAATAAATCCTTTAAAATATTTAACAAATGAAGCCAGGAATAATTTTCGTGAAGTGAGTAATGGGGCATTGGAAAATACTAGTTTTCAAGAAGACGATAA
Source organism: uncultured Peptococcaceae bacterium (assembly GCA_937892995.1). GTDB lineage: Bacteria > Bacillota > Desulfitobacteriia > Desulfitobacteriales > Syntrophobotulaceae > CALBJS01. The sequence continues at coordinate 1,569 of CALBJS010000167.1, forward strand.
TCAAAGTCTTATCCATCTTGAGGAACTGGAGTTACTCCAAACTTCTGAAACGATGAATAAGGGACCACTTCCCGGTCTTGATTTTCTTCTAAGTAGTGTTATAGGTGAAGAAGATGATGAAAAAGTAATAGAATTTATTAGACAGAGTAAAACCCCAATAGATCAATAAAACGAATAATATTTCTAGCTAATGTTATTCTTTAACAGAGTTTAATAGTAACGAAACAAACGCCAGGGACGACCCTGACGTTTGTTTCGTTTTACTGACTAAAATACTAAAAAGTTGGGGCAATTTTATATATGCCGAATTCCTTGTGTCCCAAACTTTCTGCTTTGGTAAGTTTACCACTGGCTACGTCGATAATTTCTTGAAAAATCTCTTTAGCCACTTGATCAATAGATTTACCTCCGGAGATAATACTTGAGGTATCAAGATCAATATTATCAAACATTTTAGAATACGTTTCAGAATTTGCGGTAATCTTTATGACAGGAGCTAGAGGAGAGCCTGTTGGAGTTCCACGTCCGGTGGTAAAAATAACGATATTTGCTCCACCGGCTAACATTCCAGTGATAGATTCGATATCTTGGCCAGGGGTATCCATAATATACAGTCCTTTCTCCTTGGGAGTTTCTGCGTAAACTAATACACCTTGGATAGGCGAGTTCCCTGCTTTATAAATACAACCTAACGATTTTTCTTCGATAGAACTGATTCCACCAGCGATATTACCAGGGGTTGGCTGCCCACCCCTGATATCAACATTAAGTTGTTTTGCTCTTAATTCACAATTCTGGACTAGACTAATTATTTTCTCACCGATCATGGGAGTTTTTGCCCTTCTGGCTAAAATATGTTCAGCACCGATGAACTCGGTTGTCTCCGAAAGTATAGAAGTACCACCAGCCTCTATTAGTAGATCGGATGCAACACCTACTGCGGGGTTGGAGGCAAGACCTGAGGTGAAGTCTGAACCACCGCATTCTACTGCTAAGCACAATTCACTTATAGGAAATTCTTGAGCTTTAATCAAAGAAATTTCTCTTGCCATTTTTGCGGCAATTTTAATTCCTTTTTCTGTAGCTTTAAGAGTACCTCCACATTCTTGGATAATAACTGTTTCAGTTTTTTTGCCAGTTGTGGCGATATTTTTAGCAACTTTATCAATAGGCACTCCTTCGCAGCCCAGACCTACAACGAGTACAGCTGCAACGTTTGGATTTTTCCCTAAACCAATTAGAGTATTTATAGTTTGTTCATGGTCAGCACCGATCTGACAGCATCCGTGTTGGTTGGGAAGGGCAACTGCCTGGGGGATCTGGGAAGCTATGTTAAATGCCACCGTAGCCGAACAGATCGACGTCGGAATCACTGCGAGGTAATTCCTGGTACCCACCTTACCATCAGAACGCAAATATCCATTAAATTTCATATCTAAACCTCCAGATAATTATTATTAGAATTTATCCCCGATCACCACGTCCCCTATTGCTTTGTATATTATGAACATGAACATGATCACCTTTCTGGATGGAGATTATTGAACTCCCGATACTTTCACCGTATTTAATAATTTCCTCACCCCTATTTATATCTTTAAGAGCAAATTTATGCCCTAAAGGAATATGATTATTAAGGGTAAGTTGTTCGACATCCTGGCCAAGGAAGAAGCTTACTTGGCTGCCTGCAGAAAGGTCAGCAACTGCTGTTGCCACATTATCTTTAAGATTAATAACTACAGCTCGTTTTTGCACAATTTCTACCCCCAAAAATAAAATGTATTTCTTCTCATCCCTTCATAACTATAACATTTTTTGTGTAATGATCATAGATAAGCTTAATTTATCAGACTAATTAAACAAAGTAAGCCAATAGTCTTTGATATTGACTTACTTCGAAAATAGTATAGCAGGACATGAGCATTTAGCTTATTGTTTCTTCTTTTGATTTATATTTCTCTATTAGTTTTTCCCTACTAATCCATACAAGCTTTGGTTTATTACCAAGCCTTGCGGTTTTTCTTTTATTTCCTGCAGGATGATAAATACGCATTAGAATTTTTTGAAAGGAAGCAATGAGAAATCCGTCTTGATATGGATAGTCCTGGACGTTAAAACCAAGCCCTTTGGCTCCCTTATTCAACATGGTAATACCAATATATGCTTTAACATTTTTAAAATCCGGGTGGATGTCTATATGTCTGGCCAAAGTAGGCAAGGACAGGCGAACTTGCTTTAAGGATCGGATACCTACACTTGGTAAGCTTGAGCCCATCAATTGAAATCGAATATTGTCAAAGTGGATCTCACCAATTTTATCTCCTTTAGTTACTAATAAATCTCCTTTATCGTTAAATAGATCCGGGCCTCGGTATCGGGATAATGAAAGTCGGAAAAGATTCTTATCATCTATTCTTTTGATCTTATTAATTCTCGCATAGAAATGTTCCCATTTCTCCCATATTCGAAAACCTATCCTTCTTTGTATTGACCAGTTGGGGAATTTAAGTGCCACTATCGGCAATTTTTGAACTTCTCTTATCTTAATAAAGAGTTCTTCGAGGCAAGATAAGGTGTTTGCGGGGGCACCTTGTTCACCACCACTATCATGAAGTAGAATTATTGTTCCTTCAGATGTTTGCTGGAGGATGGTGTCTATTATTTTAGAAGCTGACCTATTTTTTCTCCAATCTTTACCTTCCGCATTCCACCCAACAATTTTCTTCTTATTGGCGATACACCAAGAATATAAAGAAAGGTTAACGCTCCCCCAGGGTGGTCTTATATAATCTGGCTCAATACCTATAATATTTTGAATTACTTTGATACTTTTATCCCAATTCTTCCATGTTTTTTGGGGAGACATTAACCAAGCATGTTGGTGAAAGTAACCGTGCGAACCGATAAAATGACCTTCATTGTGAATTTTCTTCACGATATCGGGATACTTCTGTGCTTTTTCTCCAACAAGGAAAAAGCAAGCTTGAATATGCTGCTGAGAAAGAATCTCTAAGAGTAGCGGTGTATAGTTAGGATCTGGCCCATCATCAAATGTTACCGAAACTCCTGGGGAGTATTGCCGTTTCCAAGAACCTATTCCTAGAAAATGAAGTAATATTTCTGGTATTATCAGATAAATGCTTAAAAAGCAAAGGGTAATCAAAAGGAAATAGTCTAAAAAAATATTAGCATACAACATTTCACTCCCTTTAGCTAGAACTTTGAGTAAGGGTAATTATTTCTTGATATTTTCTGGGTCTTAATGACATTTTAACAATAATTTCAATAATCTTCTGCCAGGCAGGACATTCGATCTGACCTAGATATTCATCTACTTTTTTTTGCCAAAGAACACCTTCATTTTTAAAAAAATATTCGAGTTGCTCAGCTATTGAGCAAT
>CALBJS010000168.1 GCA_937892995.1 uncultured Peptococcaceae bacterium
TTGGGGTTCAGGAATGGCCTCTGTCACCCCTATAGGCCGTTTAACCTGGCAAGAGACCAGGAGATCGATATTTTGGAACTTCCCTTGAATATTATGGACTGTGCTTTGATGGAACTGGCAGCTTCCGCAAAAGAGGCCTGGGAAATAGCATTAGAACTGATTAATACAGCAGCAAAGCACCATGGTGTTTTAACCCTGCTCTGGCACAACAACTCTTTTCATTACCCACCCCGCCGCGGCTGCCAAAATCTTTATGAAAAGATTCTTGAGTACGGAGCTCAAAAAAATGCCTGGATGACTTCTGGAGAGGAAATATGGAGGTGGTGGGAAAGTGGGTCTTGTTTTAATTGAGGATTCAAATAGTTGGGACCAATTTGTTGATAGAAGCCCTCATGGTTTGTTATTTCATAAGTGGGGTTTCCTGAAAACTATTGAGCTGCACTCGGGTTACGAACTGCTGCCCTACGGAATTTATAAGGGTGAGTCGCTGATCTGTGTCATTCCGCTTTTTTATAAGAAAATCAAGGGGGTGAAAACTCTGTTTTCTCCGCCCCCACAGACCGGTGTTCCCTATCTGGGGTTTGCAATGTGCCGGGAGTATAACACATTAAAACAAAACAAAAAGGAAAACTTTTTAAATATTGTCTCTGATGAAATTCACCAGGAGATTTCTAAAATGTCTCCGCATTACACCCAAATCTCTCTAGTGCCGAACTTTTTGGATATAAGAGCTTTCACCTGGAATCAATACAGCGTCAATGCCGGTTACACCTATATGCTTGATTTAAGTGAATCGCTGGATACAATTTGGAGCAATTTTCAACACGAGCTGAGAAGACAGATCAGACAAGGAGAAAACCTGGATTTGCAGCTAGCTAATTCCAGCGATATTTCCCCTTTATATCACTTTCTCAAGGAAAGATACAAAGAGCAAAATTTGAATCTTCCTATCATCAGCCAGTCCTATCTTCAAGACCTGATCAGACTTTATCCGGAGCATATTGTTATACATTACCTATATGATAAGAATCGTGAGATAATCGGGGTCAATATGACCCATGAATATAAGCTCTGCATAGGTTGGATAGGAGCTATTAAATTGTCGAATACCATTCACAGTAATGAATATTTAACCTGGAAGCTGATCCAGAGAGCGAAAGAAAAAGGGTTTAAGATATTTGAGCTGCAAGGTGCTAACAGAAAAAACTTGTGCCAATTTAAAACCAAATTTAATCCCTCACTGGAACTAACATTTGAAATAAACCAAAAAAATAAGTTTGGGCAGCTTGCTGAATGGGCTTACTTTAACTTAATTAAGAGGAGGCGAATCTAGAAAGTGGAATTAAATGCAGTTCTCAGCTGGCTATCTTTGCTGAAGCACCGGTTCTACTGCAGTGGAGAAAAGTACGTGTTCGGCATGTCTGCAGATACTTTAGTAGGCATGCCGGATCTCAGCCCGCGCATCGAAAGTAGGTGTGAAGTAATTAGAGATCCCGCTGGATTTGACAGACAGACTAGCTACCCGGAGATTAAGAAAGAAATCTTTAAATTTAAGTATTATCTCCGTCAAGGGTGCCAGGTCTACCTTGTGTTTCATCAAAATGCTGTTGTTGCACATGCTGTGGTAGCCAGATTGAACCGTTTCCGCCCCTATTCTTTTGCCAATCATGCAGTGTTCCAGGGTGGTACCAGTTATTTGGTTTTTTACGGCCAGACATTTCCGGAGTACAGGGGGCAGGGGATCAATTCTTATATTCTGACCCAGATCTGCAAAAACAATATTAAAACCGGAGAAAGGGTTTTTGTTACATCAGACTGGGATAACGTGGCCTCCCATAAAACAATCCAAAAGGCGGGTTTTAAGAAGATTGGGGTTTTAAATTACCTAAAGGTTAGTTTTTTTACCCTCCGCGCCGTCTTTAAAGCAACCGAAGTTGAGCCGCTTCGCTCTTAATTATATCCGGCAACCCCATCTGATTCATAGATTTTATTGTACTTTTTTAGATAGTCCCATAAAGCTAAGTCCCTGTAGTAATAATCCATCGACTTCCAGCTGGGTTTGAATTGAAAAGGGCCAGTGCTTGCGGAATAAAGCATTAGCGGCCTTTTCTTTAATTCTCCATTTCTAATTAATAGAATGTCTTTTTCAGATTGTCTTAAAAACATCATTTTTTGCTGGTCAACCTCCAGTATATGGGCCTTTGTTTTATATGGAGAAGCTAGTAAATATCTGCTTGTTATGTAATCAGACATGATGTAGCCTGATGTACAGGAAGCCAGGTGGTCAAAAGCAAGACATTCCTGCTCTGTTAGATAAAATGTATAAAATGGTCTTTTAATAAGTGGGTTGTCGGACGCTGTGAAATCATTGGAAATAGAGAGGAAAGCCATTATCGAAAACAAAATGATTGTCGCTGTTTTGATTTTGGTATTAGAATTGTAAAATAAGCAGTACAGACCGATAGCCGCTGATATACAAATGAAAATGTAAGAGTATTCTCCGAATCTTGCAAAATTCATGGCAGCAAGTTTATTTAATAACAAACTTGGCCCCGGAAAGGTGAAGATGGGGGATAATAAACCTAAAAGGGGGATAATTTTGCCTAACCCGGAAACCTTTTCTGAACGAAGTATCCAGAGAGAACCAATAATAATAAAAATCAGGAGAGGTGTAAACTGTAAATAATTAAAAAGCTCATTGAATGGGGTTTGGATAATAGATTTTGTGAGAACCCCCGCGGGGGCTGGAGTTAATAAACTTGTGATGAGGGTTCGAAATAACCTTTCTGCATAAAAGGCCCAATACAAGATTGTCAGGCATATGGCAAAAGTAAAATAATGTGGGGATAACAGGTGGCCTAAATTATCTAAAGAATAAGCTTTTTGTACAAGCAAGAGTATGAGTAGCAGCACAAGGATAAAAGGCATTGATGCCGGATGATAAACAACTAAGGCAAATGTCAGCACTATTGACAGAATTATTTTTTTCGGAGTTGCTCGAGCCACCAACAATAGAAGCAAGATAACTTCCAAAAATGAAACCACACTTCTGGGGATTGAATACATGCCATAAAAGATTACATCGGGGTTAATGCTGGCAAACAATGCCCCTAATAAGGAGATTTTGTCATTATGGAATATTTTGTCTAAGACAAGATAAGTTCCGACCATCATCAGTGAATAAATGATCCCATTTAAAAAAAACGCAGTTTTATAGACAGGAAACTCGATGCTTGATATTTTATTAAAGATGGCACACAAAATATGCCATAAAGGAAAGGCCTTATAGATTTCAAATTCATTACTAACAAAACCGTCATTTAGCAAATTACTAGTCATCCAGGTGTGCCCGAATAGATCGGTTCTTCCGATAAAGAAATAGTATTTTAGATTTGCTCCCCAAACAACATCTAAAATCAGAATCATTATTTGCACCAAGATAATAATCGTAGTTTTTTTAGATGTATTGAATAGCAAAATTTGCAGCAGCACAGATACAGCCATAAGGGTTACTGCTAAATAATACGAGATTGTTCTGGTTTCATAAGTACACAGGATAAGAATGGAGATTGAAAAAAAGAAGAGATAGCAACAAATTAAGATATATCTAACATATTCGCTGTAATGTGGAATTGTTTGCCTACTATTCCTTATTTTTAAATAAATTAGAGGTGCAATAAACATAGGAAGGGCCAGGTAACTGCCGAGAAGAATTAGATTGCGCTGACCAAAGATAAATGGAACTGCCAATCCCAAAAATGCCATGAAGGGAAGCAGATAGATTAAAAACCTTTCGGTTGTTTGAAATTTTAAATCTCGCTCATTCAAGACACAACCTCCCTTTAATCCTCATAAAGCGCTGTTTTGATGTTAAGGCACCTATAGTATATTGGCCAGATAAATAAACGTGAACATCTCCGTGGAGTCACCCATTTACTTTTGTTCATCCTTTGCTCGGTGGGTCAAGAATAACACCAGCGTAACACTTCCCACTCCCAGTCCTAGGATTCCGTAAGTGATCATCCAGGCATACCCGTAACCTGTGATGCCGAACTTCATGATGAAGGTGTAGCTCAGAGATAAGAGGAGTCCCGCCCTGAGCATGTTCAGAAGAGTTATTCTCTGTGGCTTCATCCTGATGTTTTGAATGGGGATAAACAGCATGTAAATTGTTACGAAAAAGCTGGATAAGACCAGCAGCTTTAATAGTCCGTAAGCTTCCAAATAATCACTTCCAAAGAAACCAAGCAGAACGCTTCCCATAAAATAGACCATTACAACAGCAGGTATCAGGCAGAAGGCTATTGCTGAGGCGGATTTAATGAGGATCTTCTTGAGGTTTTCCCCGTGACTTCCTTCCACAAACAGGGATATTCCGATGGCGTCCGGAATGATCAGAACAAAATTGGCAATTGCCGCAGCGATGTAGTATTTAGCTGCTTCCACATCCCCCAGCAGGTTTAGAATCATTACGGGCATAATTAATGGGGGGACATTTGCCAATATATTGGAAAGATAGTTCCAGAACGAAAACCTGA
>CALBJS010000169.1 GCA_937892995.1 uncultured Peptococcaceae bacterium
CCTTCTCCGCCTATAACTATTATGTGCTTGGGCTGCGTCCTTTGAATGTATTCAAGCACTGAGGGCGGCAGGGTTTTGGAGGTAAGCACGATCGGTATTTGTTGAATTCCGGCATAGCTCGCAGCTGATAAAGCATCCGGAAAATTATCTCCGTTAGCGATGATAAGTGAATCGCTGCTCAATCCGTCGGCAAGCCGGACAGAGGTTTCATAACGATTCTCTCCACCGATTCTTTCCCAACTCAGGGACAAACTATCCAGCTCTGTTTCAATTGAAGGTGTTAAACAAGCTTTTCCCCCTAAAAGGATGACTTTTTGAGGTTTTAAACGTTGTAATTCGCTGACGACACGCTGATCAAGGGTCTTTCCCCCGGTAAGCAGGATGGGAGCATCCAAGCTGGCCGCAAAAGGTGCTGCCGCAATGGAATCAGGATAATCGGAGTATTCGCACAAAATAACCGTTTGGGACGAAGACCACCCCTTTTGTGCTATGCCGAGAGATGTTTCAATCCTATCCTGACCGAATACCCGCTCTGTGGTATACACTAACGGGCTGGCTTGGGTAAGGAAAGGCATGTTCAATAGGAAAGCAAAACAAGCTATAACCACTACTATGACAAATTTTTTCAAAAGTCCCGCCCCTTTATCTTTTAATCACTACTTGTCGATTATACTATATATTCTACATTTTTTTAGGAATAAAGGTAACTAATAAAAAAGTTCTTAAACATTTAGACGTAAAAAGCAAGGAAAATATGACACGGTCAAAAGCATGGACGTAGCGGAAAGAAACAAAAAAAAGTAGCGTCCGTCTTTTTGTGAAGATGAACGCCGCTTTTTTCATACTTTCGAGTAATCTCAATCCCTGTCTTTAATATTTCGCCAACCAAACCGATCTGTTCAGTATAATCCCTCATGGCTTCCTAAGTTTATTAACATGAATACAGAATAAAGACATCTTCCTGTGTCAAACATGACGCTGGCCGTATCAAGATCATACTTACAAAAGAAGAAGCCCCAACTATATTTAACCTACGCTAATTTTTTATCAAATTCAAGAATCCTCCCAGGCTAAAACAAAACTGTTTTCCTTATCTTGATCGTTTTCTTCCAAGGCCAAAACTATTCTATTGGTAATATCGTTACCACATATGGGACAAATCCACTTACCCTCTGAGAATGCGGAATAAGAATAGCATTTACATTTCGGACAATACTTTTTGACCATTAAAATGTCCCCCCTATGAATCTCTCTGTGCAATCTTGCTTAATCGGTCCATTAATCATACCCTATCTTTGCTGTGAAAAAGGGCTAAAAAAAGAGTTTGAATCCAAAAAGATGATGACAAATTACCCCTATAACACCAAAAAATTATCACCCCAACTTATTTGACTATGAGTTAGAAATTTGACAAAGCCTTGAATTCCAGTCTTTTAATCTTTCGACAAATAGTTTTTTGTCGGAAATAAGTTTCTTATACTTTTTTATACTAAGAATATTCTTGCATTTAATATTTATGTCCACTAATGAAAATATGTTTAATAAAAAACAGGGAGAATTTTAGCAAAACTTAGCAGATCTATGTTGTATTTTAATTTTCAGTGTATTATACTAGAGACAAAGTCAAATCGATAAAGGCAAATTCGTCGAAAGGCGAAGACGCAAAGCTACGGGCCTAAGACTCTTAAGGTTATGGCCGCCGGGTTGCCGAAAGAGCAGTATACGAAAAAAAGTACCTGTTTCGGTAATTCGGAGCAGGTATTTTTATTTTTCTTAAACTACCTAAAAATTTAATAGCAAGACGATAAAGGCAAATCCGTTGAAAGGCGGAGACGCAAAGCTACGGGCCTAAGACCCTTAAGGGTTATGGCCGCCGGGTTACCGAAGTGCCAAAGATATTCATTAGTAGAATATACAGCCCTCTTCAGGTAACCCCCCGGAAGAGGGCTTTTGCTGTGTCATGAAGGACTAGGAGCGGCAAGGCCACGGAGGGCCTAATGCCGCGATGTCATGGAGGACAAGGAGCGGCAATGTCATGGATGACCAAAAATCAAAACCGACTGACCATAGAGAGGAGTGACCGATATGGGAATGACATATATCTCTAATAAAAAATTACATAGTAAACTAATCTCTATTATCTTAGCATTAGTGCTATTTCTCACTATAATAACCACACCTGCTTACGCCGCTTACAGTGTTAGTTTTGGTAATGCTAACATTCAAATCACTTCCCCTTCTATTAATAATGCCCAATACGAGAAGTTCCTGACCATAGCAGGGACAAGCTCCTTAAACAAGGTCTGGCTTTGCTTAAGAGGCCCTAATGGTGAACTTTCGGTTTATCCGCTGGATGTTCAAAATGGCAGCTTCCAAAAAGATATCTGGCTGCGTTTTGGTCCCGGAAAATACACGATCTGGGCCGGAGATAATGAAAAGCAATTCGATGGCAAAATCCGTTTCGAAGTTCAGAATACCTCCTCCGATAATTACTTCCATCTTACCCCTTCAGGCTATGTTAACAGCGATGACCTGCTGGTCCAAAATACCGTTAAAAGTATTGTTAAGGAAGACATGAATGATTTAGCTAAAGCTAAAGTAATTCATGATTGGGTAGTAAAAAATATTATCTATGATACCGCTGCCTATTATGAAGGAAAGCCGAAAATGAATACAGCCGTTCAGGTTCTTAAGGACAAAAAAGGAACTTGTCGGGATTATTCCTTCGCCTTTGCTGCCCTGGCCCGAGCAGCGGGAATAGAAACCAGAGTGGTCTATGGCGATGCTTGGAACAGTGCCTTAAAAAAATATGAAAAACACGCTTGGAATGAAGTTTTCATAGATGGCCAATGGCTCAGTATTGATACCACTTGGGATTCCGGCTATATCAGCAATAAGAAATTTGTTATCGCCAGTACCCAGAAATACTTTAATATGGACGCCGAAACCTTTAAGAAGACTCATAAAATGACTTCGCTAACTCTCTTTTGAAATCTCCTCTAAACAAAATAAAACTTAATTACTCTCGTGACCAAGAAGTCCGGCATATTCTAAAGCATGTCGGACTTCTTGTATTGAGATACCGTTTTACTTAAAAAAGGCTATGCGGTGGCCTTTACGGGTCTCAGTCGCGGAAATCATCCCGGCCGGAAGCTCTAAAACATGATTGGTTTTCTTACAGGGCGGAAGTATGCGCCAGGGACTTACCTCGCGGTAAACCCTGACAATACCATAGTATTGATCCAGGTAAAGGACATCTATCTTAAATTTCATAAAAAAAGTATGTACACTGCGGCAAGGAGTTAGCAGCAAGCCTTCACCCTCCGGGAGAGATTTAGAAGGTAAAAGACCCCAAAAGCGAGTCCGGAAAGTGTCCGCTTTTTTTAATTTAGTTACCAGGGTTTTACCCGTATCGATGTTGATTATTTTCTCCATACAGGTTATTCTCCTTCATCATACCCCTTTTAAAGCCTTGATAAGAGTTATGAGGGCCGGCCCCAGGATAATGATAAACATACAAGGAAAAATGCAGAACACAAGAGGAAAGAGCATCTTAATCGGCGCTTTCATAGCTTGGGCCTCAATCCACTGCTGCCTTTTCTCCCTGATTAGATCGGCTTGAATACGAAGGGCATACCCCAAGCCTACCCCCAGCTGTTCGGATTGGACTATGGCATTGACCAGAGAAGATAATTCTTCGATTTTAACTCTGTCGGTCATGTCTTTAAAGGCTTCTTTACGAGGTTTGCCCAGCTGGATATCTCTGATAACTCTCTGAAATTCCTGAGCGACAAAACCCTTATATTTTTCTACTACTTTCGTCAGAGCCATATCCAGGGATAAGCCGGCTTCCACGCTGACTACGATAAGATCCATGATATCCGGCAAACTTTTGCGAATAGATCTGGTGCGCTTAAGCTCTATTCTGGTCACCAGCAGCCAAGGAATAGCTAGGGACAAGAGGATAACCCCTAAAGTAAGCACCAAACTTATTAAAAAAGAGTAGTGAAGTCCTCTGAGGATCACAACACAAAGGAAGAGCATCACAAGAGCGATAAGACCCTCGACTACCAAAAACTCGATAGCTTTCATATTTTGAGGACGTCCGGCTCTTTCTAATTTTCTATCTATCCTTTTAGTTAATTCCACCGGCGTAACCTTAGCTGCCGAGGAGGCCAACCACTGGGAAAAAACCATTAATGTTCTTTCCCGAAAAGGCCTGTCCAAAATATCCTCTGCAATTCTTACCTGCTTAAGAGATAATCCTTCCAATCTGGATCTGATTCTGAGACGTTTGGCATTCAGTAATTCATAAAGCAGGTAGAGGAAACTCATTACCAAGAAAAAAGTCAGTACAGGGATAAGATAAAATGTAATATTCTCAAACATCGATATCCACCACTTTCTTAATTAAAAGAATCCCTAGGATGAGCATGGCTCCGCCTATCAAAAGCAGCAATCTCCCCATGGGCTCAGTTATCATGACCCTGCCGAAATCCGGACGGGCAGTAAAAATGAACGCTCCGAGAGCAAAGGGCAGAATAGAGATTATCCAGGCGGATAAACGAGCTTGAGCCGTAAGACTTTTGACTTTAGCCTTGGTTTTAATCCTTTTGTCAATCGTCATCGCGATATTGTCCAGGACTTCCGATAAATTGCCGCCTACTTGCCTTTGAATCAGAACACCGGTTATCACCATCTCCAGATCATCGCTTTCTACCCGATTGGCGAGGTTAAGTAAGGCATCTTCCACCTGTACTCCTATTTTCATCTCCCGGAGGACTTTCCCGAATTCTGTGGCTAAAGGCTCCGGGGTATCCCGACTTACGATCTCCAGAGATTGTAAAAAACTATGTCCGGCCCGAAGGGAATTAGACAGCAGAATGATCACATTAAGCAATTGTTCTTCTATCTTGGCTACCCGACGCTTTTTACAGATACCAACCCACAAGGTAGGCAGAAATAGCCCTGTTATTCCCAAAAGAACCGCCAGAAGGTAATTATGCAAGACAATCCCCAGCCAAGGAAGTAGTAAAATAGTCAGAAGGTTAATAATGAGAAATTCTTCTATTTTCAGAGGTATACCTGATTTGGTGAGGTTCGAACGAAGCCTGGCTTGTAACTTCTCGCCCCAAGTTATTCCGGGAAGGGAAAAATTCTGAAAAGAATTCCTGATTTTAAAAGTAAGACGCCGTTTAATCCGATATTGCTCCCGAACAGTACCGGCCAGAGTTTCTTTCAGTCTCTCCCCCAAGAACCGTCTTTTGCGAGTCAGCAGATTCCTTAATTGTTGAATAACTAAAACTACGGTCAGAAAGACGCAGACAGTTAGAAGGATATACATAAAACCACATCCTATGAAAAAATACTGATAGGTAAATGGATTCCTCTTTCTTCCAAAGTAGACAAGCACTTCGGAATTACCCCGGTCGAACGGAAATTACCCAGAGTCTTACCATGTTCATCCAAGCCTTTTTCCTCGAATATAAAAACATCCTGGAGGGTTATGATATCTCCCTCCATCTTTTGAACCTCAGTGATCTTAGTTATCCTGCGCGTGCCGTCCTTAAACCTGTTCTGGTAAACTAAAAGATCCAGTGCCGAAGATATCTGCTCCCGGACAGCTTTGAGCGGCAGTTCTACTCCGGCCATCAGGACCATGGTCTCCAATCTGGCGAGAAGATCACGAGGTGAATTCGCATGCCCAGTAGTTAAGCTCCCATCGTGACCGGTATTCATAGCCTGCAGCATATCTAAGGCTTCCCCTCCCCTGACTTCTCCGACTACAATTCTGTCAGGACGCATCCGCAGAGAGTTAATGACCAGATCGCGGATGGTAATCTGCCCTTTACCTTCGATATTAGGAGGACGGGACTCCGTTCTGACCACATGTCTCTGTTGAAGCTTTAATTCCGCTGCATCCTCAATAGTTACGATCCGCTCATTATGAGGAATAAAGGAAGAGAGGACATTTAAAGTAGTAGTTTTACCACTTGCCGTCCCTCCTCCGACAATGATATTTAATCTTCCTTTGACAGCCGCCTTCAGAAAGGAGGCCATGTTCGTATTCAGGGTGCCGAAGTGAATCAAATCGTTAATCGAGTAGGGTGTCGCTGAAAATTTGCGAATGGTTAGTACCGGCCCATTCAGGGAGATCGGCGGAATAATAGCATTTACCCTGGAGCCATCCGGAAGTCTGGCATCTACCTTGGGAGATGATTCATCAATCCTTTTTCCCAAAGGGGCTACGATGCGCTCGATGATATGCATAAGATGGTTATCATCTCTAAAAGAAATGTCCGTTAATTCCAGCTTGCCTTCCCTTTCTACATAGATCTGATCACAGCCGTTTACCATTATTTCATTAATGGCCGGATCACTTAAAAGAGGAGTTATCGGACCATAGCCGGTGATTTCACTTAAAACCTCACCTGCTAAGCGATGGAACTCACCCCTCGTTAAAATGACATTTTCCTGCACTAAAAGTTTCTCAAGTACGGCCTCAACCTCTTTGGCGAAAAGCGTAGTAAGCTCCGCTTCCGTATAATGCTCAATATCAACATCGGTATTATTAACCGTATTTTGAAGAGCCTGTTCTTTAAGCCTCCGCCAAACAGAGAGCTTGGAAGGGCTTACACTTCCTACATTCTCTTTTTCCTTCTCGACCTGATATCTGTTTTCGACTTGCTTAAGTTTACTCTGCAGCAGACTCATGACTTACCGCCCCCCTTGGCAAAGATTTTTTTCCAGCCTGCCAGCGGTCGGGGATGATTTTCGCTGGCCACCAGTTTGACAGCCAGATCTTCATAGTATTTGCCGGCTGAATAGTTTTTGCTTTCTATGATGGGAATACCCATATTAACAGCATTAACAGCTATTTTTTCAAAGTTGGGCACAACAGCAAAGATCGAGGTCCCTAATTCGTTCTCCAAATCTTTGACCTTCAGGCCTCCGGTGTATCCCACTCTATTAAGGATAATCCTTACCTTTCTGCGGAGATTTAGGTTCGTGAGCATCTCCATACATTGTTTCAGGTTTTGGATAGCGGCTAAATCTAAAGTCGAAACCACTAAGATCTCATCTGCGGTTTCTAAAGCAGGAATCACAGTGTCGTGGAAATAGTTAGGACAATCAAAGATTATATAGTTAAATGTTTGGGCCAGGGTTTTATGAATCTTTTCGATATCCTCCGCACCTATAAAGATTGCCGAATCCGGATTAGCCGGAGCAGGAAGAATTTTAAGACCGGAAGAATGCTCCGTACAATAGCTGTCAAGGGTCTCCATATCAATATTGGCAAGCTCATCGATGACATCTTTAATAGAATACTTATTGGGAATTCCGGACATCAGGGCTACATTCCCGGACATAAGATTAAGATCGACTAATACTGTCCTTTTGTGAGTAAGTTTGCTGATTGCTATAGCGGTATTAAGGGCAATAGTCGTCTTCCCTACTCCTCCTTTGGTACTGAAGACCACTAAGGTTTTAAATTCCGGTTTTACTTTTTTCTCTACAGTTACAAGTTCCTGACGTTCGTTCTCCGTTTGGATAACCCGCTGAAGCAAACGGTAAAGCTTTTCATCCTCAATAGGAAGGGTTATTACCTCTTTGGCCCCGATTCTTAAAGCACAGCGCAGCACTCTTTTGCTGTCCGAATTGGTAATAAGGATGAGACTGGTATTAGGAAATTCCAGAGCGAAAACTTCAGCTACCGCTATGCCCTCATTTCCGGGAAGATCTACATTGAAAATTATGATTCCCGGTTGATGACGTTCTGCCAGGGCAAACCCGATATCGACGTTATTGGTTGCCCGTAGGACCGTAAAATCAGGCATTTTCTCCAGCCGCTCTTTTAAATTTTCACTTTCTTTGGGATCGACAATCAAGATACTGGCGTTCTTCAAAATTCATCACCCTTTTATTCTCATTAGGGATACATTCCTAAGAATTTATTAAGATTCACACTGTTAAGTTTTTCTGTTCCGGATTCGCCGGCGGAGCGTAGGGTCAGCTTAATTTTTCCGAGACTTTCGCCAAAAGCCAGCAGCTGGGCATCCTTAGGCAAAAGGGCCAAAGTGACGTTTTCAACTGCCTGGACTCCTTCTTTCCGCTGGAGATCAGGACCTACGGCCAAGACCTCGACATTCTGGACAAGGGTAACCACCGCATGTAGTTCTTTCTCACTTCCGGGATCCTTGGTCTTATAGGTGACGAGTACATCTACATAATCACCGGGTTTGACATGGCCCGCTATACCGCTGGGTGGCGTGACTGCAGTCGTAACCGCCCTTTTGCCTTTAGGTACTTTATAAGCTAATTGATTGGCATCTTTTTCGGTAGTTAGCTGACTGAGGATGACAACATCATTTTCTTCCAGATCAACCAAGGTATACTTGTTTAAAACGCTATTAAGATCTTTAGCCCATTGAGGCTGGATATATTTCGTGGGTATCTCGACGGTCTTGAGCATCTCTTTAGTAAGCATTGTGCCTTGTTTAATCTTCTTGACCGTCAGCACGATTTTTTCTGTGGGCTGACTATTGGCTGCTTTGGTAATCCTGCTTATATAGCTCATTATTAGAGCTGTAGTTACTAAGCCGATGATTATAGTGATGATTAACCACAGCTTGGACTTGGAAATATTCATTAGTTTTCCCCCCGAAGAGTATAATCTGCCTAACTAAAAGCTGAACTATATTGCTAATCTATCTTAAAGGTTATTTTAGCCACCGTGATTTTCTATTCCAGAAGACGAACAGCTTGAACCGCATGTTCCGATGAGCCGGGTGAGGAAGGCCCTTCGTCGATTCTTCTTATAAAAGTTCCGGTAATCACTCTATCATTACCGTATGAATCTATTCGAAATTCTGCAAAACCTACAATAGTAACTCTTTCTACGCCATGAGCATCAAGAAGGGTGTCTATTAAAGGTAACGTAACTATTCTTCCTGTAGGAAGATTCGGCCTGATCTGACCTACCCTGACTCCGGTAATAGTATCTATAGTACCCCCTATTTGAAAAATGGTTTCTCCTGTATACCCATCAGCTAAATACTGCACAAAATTATTGTCTCCTGCAGGGTTATCCCCTGAATCCTCAGGCGGAAGATAACTATCCAGATTGACAAAACCATAATTCCCGTCATAACCACTTCCCGGTCCGTAAGAGATTTCATACTGGACTTCGGGAGTGAATGTGTTATCCACCACTCCAATAGGTACAAGACCAAGTCCAAAACTATTTAAGATCCCTGTTCCCACCACAGAGTAGACACCGACATCACTGGAATCGTCGGCAAATACTCTGGCAAAAAAGTTATTATACCCAATCTTCATGACTACTTTCACATTGCCGTCCGGGAAGGTGACATCCATGTAACCTGTCTCTCCGTTGGCCGTCTGAATAGTTGCCGTATGTCCATCCGGATCGGAAGCAGTGACAGTCAGGCCGTTTTTGCCGGCATACTCTATCGCTTTGTTAATCGCTTCTGTCTGGCTGACCTCATAACCTTTGCCGGCAGCTAAAGCAGAGGCGTCAGAAATGTCCTGAAGCTGGACTTGCCGATAATAAAGATGGGCACTGTCTACCGCCAGAGCAACTACTCCTAAAAAGACCATCATTGCTATGGTGACCGCGATAATAACCGAACCTTTATCCTCTTGGAAAACTCTCATTTCTCTTCCCCCTATTCGCCCCTCATCGTTATCCTTGCTGTCAGATCGATAGTGTTATTAGCCGGGTCGTCAGCTATTAGGTCACCAATAAGAGGAGTCAGCAGCTTTAAAGTATAGGTAAGCTGAACTTCTACCCAACTATCTGCTGCATCACTGTTTTTGGTCAAATTGATGTTCAAATTATCCGGATCGAGTAAGAGCACATTGCTGTTTAATCTGGGAGTAAGATTAGTATCCCGCCACTGTTCCGTAGTTAGTGATGCTGTCGGATACTCACTGCTGTGAATAGAAGCATAGCGGGCTCCATCTCGGGCTTTGTTCTGCAGTTCAACATAGTTAGCGAAAAGCATCCCCCCTTCAATGATGCTGAACATCAAAAGAAGCAAGAGGGGCATGACTAAAGCCATCTCGACCATGGATTGACCTTTATCGTTCTTCAAAAAGCCTTTCATACTATCACCTGTCTACTAATTTACCTAAAGGTATACTTATCTGATTATGTAAGTAGTCAGAGTTCCGAGGAAAATCGCCAAGCCGTAAGGGAATTTAAGGCCGGTAATTAGGACATCCTCTGATTGGGGTATCTTCCCCTTAAATATATTCGCACGCAGACTGAATAAAGAACTTGCTAAGTTGAAAATAGTCAGTCTTAACTGACCTTGGTAGACTGCCAAACCTAAAGCGATCAAGCCGCCGACAATAGAACTTAATAACAAAGCATAGATTCCAAACCAGATTCCGTTTAAGGCCCCTATTGCTGCTAAGAGCTTCACATCCCCTGCTCCTATACCCCCCAAAGCAAAAGGCAATAAAAGAATCAAAGTGATTATCGCCATCCCTAAGAAGGAATCTTTAAGACCTAAATAGCCCCTGGAATAGGTATTAAGAATAAGGCCAATCAGGATCAGCGGTAAGGTTAGAAGATTGGGAATACGATTGGTTTTCAGGTCATAGACCGCTGAAGCTCCGGAACCCAGTAAAGTTAATACTGTAATTGTATTAAACACGATTTGCTTACCTCACTTGGAAATAAAAAGGACGGAGAGGGGCCGTAAGGCCCCTAATCTTATGGGGTAGGGTTAGCTTGGTTAGTCCCAGCTTCAACCTTGTCCCACAAATCTTTGACATCAGGACCAACAGCAAGAATTGCTACAATCGCAATAATCGAGATCAGAGCTGCAATCAAAGCATACTCAATCATGCCCTGCCCATCTTCTTCTTTAAGTAGTCTTTTGATAAGATTCATTTAATCTTTCCTCCTTAGAATTTTTAAATTGGTTACATTCACCAGTTCCGATCTGTCAACGTAAGTACCGGACGTCCTTAGTTCGGAAATACCATGGTATTCTCAGTCGCTCTGTTCCCATGGTCCCTAGCAGAGCAGTAGGTGTAAAGAGCAGGAGTCACCTCCTTCTAAATATTCTGAGGAAATTTATAAGTACATTGATTAAGATATTCCCAGGTATGAAATGATCCATCTTCCAGCAAACCTACGGCTTCGGAGAGCAGAGTCGTTAATTCCAGGAAACTTCGGAAATTAACGGTCTTTTCTTCTTCCAGCCACAGGATGGTTCCCTGAATGTCGTTATTCTGGGTATAGAGGACCTTAAGCAGAAAGTTGCCTTTATCCGGTTTAGGACCTTTGACTTGAGAACGTTTGGACATGTTTTACCCCCCGAGCTCATCCCACTTACGTATCTACCATTACTATGCCATTTAAGAATTTCTTATCGCCTACAGATCAATCACAGATTCATGCTTCTTAGATTTTTTTTAGTGCACGGACTAGGCACAGCTCAGGCACAATATAAAAAAACCCGGCATATGCCGAGCGTGGAGATATTAGCTAAATTAAATTTATTTAACTCTATTAGAAATAAGTCTTTTTTTCACCGATAGGCTGGAATTCAATACTTAAAGCAAGATCAGCCTCTAAATTAACACGCTTAAAGCTGTTTTTTATTCTTTTGGCGATCAAGTCCAGATTCTCTTCGGAAGTTGCGGTAATAATAAACATTAGGGAGTCTTCATTCCATTGGGTTAGGACATCCCCTTTTCTTAAGCACAAGAGAAGGGTATTTTTTAATTTAGGTATGTAATTTTTCAGTTCTCGGGGTTGTAGCTGTTCATCTTTGGCCGGAGATACTATCCCCAAGAAAGAGGTGGAAGGATAGCGGATACTTTTTCTTCTTTCCAGATTATAAATAGCTCGAAACTCCTCCAACTCACAATAAAAGGCCGTTTCCTGAACCCCATCCTCTTTTAAATCCCGGATGATTTCCCAGAAATTCATATCATTCTTTTGGATTCCTCTTCTTTTGATTTCCCGGTATACTTGACGCAGAAGAGGGGAGGGCTTGACACCTAACTCTTGATTTAATTTCATAGTGATGTATTTATACTGACTTGTGGCTTGCTTGAGCTGACCCAGATTAAGCAGGGCTTCAAGATAGAAGATATGCACAGCTTCTTCATAAGGATCGATCTGAAAGCCTTCTTCGCAATTTTCGATAATTGCCTGATAATTATCCTCCTCTTTAAGAAGCTCTAAGTGCTGGAGCAAGGCCTTAAAGTACAAACGATGATAGCGGTTTCTGATAGGTATGAGCCATTCGCTATAAAGATTCTCGGCTAAATATTCTCCCTTATAAAGCTTGAGGGCCTTCTGATAACAGTTCATGGCTTGCCGGGGATTGCCGTCTTTAAGCTCATTCCCTTGTTGAATTAATTCACAGAATTCCTCAGTATCAAGTGTGCAGTCTTCGCTTAAGGTGAAGATATAAAACCCGCTTTGGAAATCCAATTTACAAAACCCGGCAGCAGGGCCGTCAGCCATTACTCCCATTTTTGTCAACATTTTGCGCAGTCGGTAAACCTGAGTACGCAAAGCATTTTTAGGATCCTGCAGGTCATTCTCCGGCCAAAGCTTCTCCATAATACTTTCCGGTAAGAGTTTCTTATCTTTATAAGTAATAAATAGTTTCAACAGATCAAATATCTTATAAGAACGTTTGCTAACCTGTTTTAATAAAGATCTTTCGCCATCTCGGAGGTCAAAGTTACCTAAAGTCGTGATGTTAGGGTTTAGCACAGTCGGATTATTGGTCTCCATTCTCTCACGTCCACTGTCTTTATTTTTTAAATCATATTCCTATTCTATGGAATAATTTTGATTAGGGGATTAAGCAGAATAGATGATAAATAATAATTATGGCCTTTCTAAAAAATTATTATCTTAAGAAAACCCTAAAGTTACTTGATTATAAGGTCAGCAAAAATAGACTGATATCTGACTTTAAGTAAGATTTCATCTTGTTTGATCATTTCTCGGAAAGCTTTCTCCAGACGTCCTACTACTAATTTAGTCTGTTCCATATTGATTGCCGGCAGAATAAGGATAAATTGCCTCTGATCCCAGAGGGAACAGACATCCCCTTTCCGTAAGCTGCGTTCGATAATTTCTTGCAAGGAGGCCAAGGCTTTTTTAATAATACCCGGCTCGACTATAGCCTGTGGGGCCGGGTGCAAGGTTAGTAAGACAAGAAATACAGACAGGCCGCTGCGTTCCGCTCTACGCCTCTCCAGATCATAAATCGACTGAAAAGTTTTTTTATCACAGAAGAAAGGTCCGTCTGTACCGGGTTTAGAAATAATCTCTTCTTGAACTGAATTAATATCTGTTCGGTTTGCTTGGTCTCCGGCTGAAATCTTGGAATAAAGACTTCGCATTTCAGTTGAGGGTCTAAGACCCAATTCTTGATATAACTTGGCAGTAATATATTCATAATTCTGCCGAGCATCTTTATATTTACCCTTTTTAAGCAAGGCTTCCATTAGATATAAATGGAAGTCTTCTTCGAACGGCTCTAATAAGGTAACTTTTTCACAAACTTCAATAATCGTATTAGGATCCTCTTGTTCCTCCAGAAGATTACAGTAATCAGCCATAGACTCAAGGTAAACACGCCGATAATGATTCCTAAAAGGTATGGTCCATTCCGTGTACATGGATTCTGACAGATAGCTGCCTTGATACAATTCCAGCATACTCCGATAACATTCCAGTGCTTTTAGCGGATCAAATGCTTTAACCTTTCTTGCAGCAACATAATTTTGCTCAAATTCCTCGGCATCAAGTGTATAATCAAGATTCGGATTCCAACTATAACAACCGTGAGAGAATACAATAGTCTGGATATTAGATTCTTCCGGAAGGCCTTTCTTTAAAACCTGACGCAGACGATGAATCATGGTCCGAAAAGCCTTACTCGAATATTCGTAGTCCTGATCAGGCCAGAGGGTATCCTGAATTGTTTCGGCTAAAATGTTTTTACCCCGATTCGTAATTATGTATTTGAATAATTCCCACATTTTTTGGGATTTATCAGATTCTGCAGATAGAATCCGATTTCCCCGGCGAACAGAAAAATTTCCCAGAGTCCGGATAGCAATACGGCAACCCTCATTATTCATTTTTTCATTATCATCGGAAATTGCCATAAATACTCCCCACCCGATAAATGTCTTTTTTAACCAATTTGTAGCGTGTAGAACTATTATATATAACTATATCCATTTCTACAAGAGAAAGAACCGGGTATTGCCCCTAATCACCCCAAAATCACCCCACATCATCCCATAATCACCCAACAATCATCCCTTGTATTTTACAATTATTACCTTTCGGTTAGGGCTCTGTAATCTCTTGAAGGACTGCTCGGCAAGCTAGCCGTTCTGTCTTGGTATAGCAAGTAGTAAGGGTCAGAACAGCTTCTTTAGTAGGGGCAATAACACTCCAGTCATCGGTCGCTATTGGGGAAACCTTCTCTACTGTATAGGTATATTTCTTTCCTTGGTAGGTGATCCGGATTAAATTCCCGGGCTGAAGCTTATGAATGTTTCGAAACCAGGAGCCGTACATATTCTTATGTCCGGCTATGGCGGTTTTTCCTTCTCCGGGATAGGCCGATTGTTCATACCAT
>CALBJS010000170.1 GCA_937892995.1 uncultured Peptococcaceae bacterium
GCATTGTAATGGGGAGTGCCCGATATAGAATCTCTTCGGCAGGCCCGCTTAAGAGTAATTGAAAGCCCAGCGTTCCAAGAATATTGTTTTTGTTTAACGGGAAGTCATATACCGGCAGCATGTTATAGATCAGCATAAGTAGATGGCAAACAAGCGTGACCCCTGCAAATATGGCAGTATACACCACTACATATTTTTTCCCTTTTTTCCTGTCGCCAAGGCCGAAACCGAAATCAACTTTCAGCAGCTTGCTGAGTATCATAATTACAGCCAGGGTAATCAGCATTTCAGTAATATGGTGAACAGAAACCCAGGCAAAGGCTTTATAGGGATCAAACCTCTCGTAGAGGAGTAAATCGGCGACGGTTCTCCCCACCCCACTTAGTACTTCCTGAAAAACAAGCAACAACAAAACCATGATCCCGTATAACAGTATTTTTTTCTGCTTGGTTCGTTTCCTTTCCATTTTCATGATATTTCTAGCTCCACGAGCCTGCTTGATCAATACCCTTATATATTCTTCATTTACTCTCTCACCTAAACAAAAAACCCTTACGTTGTCATCTATCATTTTATTGAGGTTCTCATTTTCATAACGAAATAACTGCATTTTCCCCACTTCTTTCATTCTCTATATGTCAAGAAGTTTCAGCAGTATCATTCTGTTCTTTACGAATATTGACAAGCACTTTACAACAGTCTCCTCCCATTAAAGTGCTTTCAACAGTTATGCTTTCGACATCGATTTTACCTGCGGCAGTGATCATAGCGAACATGGGATCTAAGCACCATCCATTGCAAGGATTTGCTCCCCCCATTTTCTTGGACAGTGCACATAACTTGCACGAAACGGCCGTAGCGATATAGCCGTCATCTGTTTTTTCCACAGACCAGTTTGCACAGCCATAAATTTCTGAGAGTTTGTAAAAAACATCCTCAACGGTTTCAATCCCAAGCTGTTGATTCAAAAATGGTGCTGTCTGTGCCTGCCTTTTTTTTCTTCTCTCTATGATTGTGTCAAGCACCTTTAGCTTGGCATAAGTGTTTACAGTCTCTGCTATAGATGCCGCATAGGTATTTTGCAATAGGGCAAGTCTCTTCTTTATATCCATTTTTCTTCTCTCCTTAAATATTTATATTTAACGTTAGTTAGGTAAAGCAAAAAAATAAGCTTTTCCTCAGCTGTAGAAAACAAATCATTCACACCCACGAAGAACGATTGAAATCTCTTCTCGGATTTCTTCTTCAGGTAAAAACCTGTTTTTGACGACAATACTTTCTATCAATGATTCCAATAAATGTACTAATGTTCGTACGATCGCCATGTCATTATCTGCATTCTTCAGATATGGTTTTAGCAGCTGATAATGTCGTGGAAGTATAGTCTTTTCCCACTCATCCATGATTTCCATCAGTTCCTCATCGCCATCAAAGGACAGATAGACCTTAATTCCAAGCCGGTAAACTTTTTTATCATAGTTGCTCAGAGAATTCAGATCATACACAAACTTTGTATAAAAATCTATGATGTTATCTGTCTTTAAGAGTGCCGCCTGCCTTTTTAAAAGGTCAAAATATTCCTTTTTAATTATTTCATCGAACAATTCCTTTTTATTATTGTAATAATAATAAATCATTGGTAAAGAACAGTTAACGTCATTTGCTATATTGCGAATAGTAGTACCATGATAACCATTATTATTAAAATGATCTACCGCTACTTCTTTAATTCTTTCCCTTAGATCTTTTTCCAGCATATACATGTTCTCCTTTTCGCCTAACGTTCGTTAGAATTATATCATTTAGTATTTAATAATGCAATAGGTTTTTGGGAATACTATTACGCTCCGATTCTCCTTAAATCCGTTAGTTTGCCTGCTTTTATAAACAGTACAACAGCCAAAACAATAAATGGCAGTCCGCCGACAAGCCCGGTAATAGCCGGACCTAGTAGCGTGTTATATTCTCCTTTTGCCAAAAAAATTGGAAATGCTGCACCAGCATTTAGCGCCGAATGGATCATGGCGGCAGGAATTGCACTTTCCAGTTTAATTGATATATAGCCTTCAATCACTCCCAGCACAACACAAAATACAATCATAGCTAAAATACCAAGCCATGGATAGCCCACATAGTTGGTTCCGTAATTATGCCCCATCACGATAACCGGTAGATGCCATACGCCCCAGATCACTCCGGTAATGACCAATGCAGCTCTGGCGGATAGAAATAAGCGTAGTTTGGGAAGCAGATACCCTCTCCAGCCAAGCTCTTCACCCATCGTCGGTATAATATTTACAATCGGGCCAATGACAGCAATCTGCAGAACCTGAACAATCAGCAGAGCTGATGCGGATAGCCCCGGCTTACCGCTTGAAGCAGCCAATTTTTTTAAAACTGTAAGCTCCGGGTCAAATGAACC
>CALBJS010000171.1 GCA_937892995.1 uncultured Peptococcaceae bacterium
GGTACAGGGAGCATTGGCAGAGCTTGAACAGATGCGCCAAAATGAAGGTGAGAGACTTTTTCAAGATTTACTCAGCCGTCTCAATCTTCTACGTGATCTGGTAAGGACGGTAGTATCTAGAGCTCCACTGATTGTAACAGAATACCAGGAAAGACTGAGAGAGAGGTTATCTGTTTTACTAGCGGATATGAGTTTTGATGAAACACGCTTGACGATGGAGGTAGCTTTATTTGCGGATAAGGCCTCGATTGAGGAGGAACTTGTTAGATTAGAAAGCCACTTTGAACAATTTGAAAAGGCATTTCATTCTTTAGAACCAATTGGGAGAAAGCTTGATTTTCTTGTTCAAGAAATGAATAGGGAGATTAATACAATAGGTGCTAAAGCAAATGATCTTATTATTGCCCGCCAGGTAGTGGAAGGCAAAAGTGAGCTGGAAAAGATTAGGGAACAAATTCAAAATATTGAATAATTAATCAAAAAAATAAAAAGCAAAGCAAAGAATATCGAATTTGGGAGGGAACGATTTGGATATTAAGCTTATTAACATTGGTTTTGGAAACATAGTATCGGCAAATAGGATTATCGCTATAGTCAGTCCCGAGTCCGCCCCTATCAAGAGAATAATCCAGGAAGCACGAGATGAAGGGGTGCTTATTGATGCTACATACGGAAGAAGGACTAGAGCTGTCATTATTTGTGACAGTCATCATGTCATTCTTTCGGCAGTGCAGCCGGAAACAGTAGCCCATCGTCTTACAGTGAAGGAGTCCAGTAATGAGGAACCAGCTGATTAACAAGCACCGATACACCATAAATAATAGTACTACGGCTTAAAACACGTTACTAGTGAAGTTACCCGTAGCTATTAGGAGGATGATGATGATAAACAATAAAGGGATGTTGGTCGTGGTCTCCGGTCCTGCAGGGGTTGGCAAAGGCACATTATGCCGAGCACTTTTTGCCCAATGGTCCGGCCTCGAATACTCCATCTCTGTGACCACTAGGAGTCCCCGACCTGGGGAAAGGGAAGGAGAGCAATACTATTTTCGTACTAGAGAAGAATTCTCTAAAATGATTGATAATAATGAGTTCTTGGAATGGGCAGAGTTCTGTGGGAATTTCTATGGAACCCCTAAATTTCATGTCGAAAATGTATTGAATCGGAAAAAAATCATATTACTAGAGATAGATATTCAGGGTGCTGAACAAGTAAAAGAACAGTATCCTGAAGGGGTTTTTATTTTCATTGTTCCGCCGTCCCTGAAGACATTGGCTAAGAGACTCTATGGTAGAGGTACAGAAACAGAGGATATTATCCGGCGGAGGCTGGCCATTGCCGCTCGTGAGTTGGATAATGTTAAAGATTATGATTATGTAGTAGAAAACGATGAAATAAATTTAGCAGTTGAAAAGCTAAAGAGTATAATAATAGCAGAAAAATGTAGTGTGAAACGAAAATCGTTTTTTCTAAAGGAGGAATAAAAATGAAGCAACCTTCCTTGGATATCCTTATGTCCCAGGTAGATAGTAAATATACTTTAGTTGTTGTCGCTGCAAAGAGGGCACGTGCTCTTATGGCAGGTTCGACACCCGATGAATTTAAGGATACTAAACCTGTAAGTAGGGCGCTTGAAGAGATGGCCGAAAAAAAGATTAGTTTTGATTATATAAAAGAAGGTAACAAGTGATGCTTGAAGGGAAACGGATCCTTCTGGGTGTTACTGGAGGAATCGCGGCTTATAAGTCGGTAGAAATAGTAAGCCGGTTGCGTAAAAGTGGTGCAGAGGTTGATGTTGTAATGACAGATTCAGCAACCGAATTTGTCTCACCCTTAACCTTTAGAAGTATTTCTGCTAGACCTGTCTATACTAAAATGTTCACTGAACCTAAAACCTGGGATATTGAGCATATTTCATTAGCACAGCGTGCTGATGCCGTTTTAGTTGCTCCCGCAACAGCTAATATTCTTGCTAAGATGGCTTTAGGGATTGCGGATGATTTTCTATCCACAGTTCTGTTGGCGGTAAATGCACCCATTTTACTGGCTCCGGCCATGAACCATGCTATGTACCATCATCCGGCTACTCAGAAGAATTTAGAGATTCTAAAAGGGCGAAGGGTACACTTTATTGGGCCTGACCAAGGATTTCAGGCCTGTGGTACGGAAGGTGATGGGCGGATGAGCGAGCCTGCAGAGATTATTGCTTATCTAGAAGGTCTATTTGAGAATAAGGGAATTATGAAAGGCCAGAAGGTTCTGGTGACGGCAGGTGGGACACGTGAGCCCCTTGATCCGGTTAGATACATAGGCAATTTTAGTTCGGGAAAGATGGGTTATGCTGTAGCCCAAGCTTTTGCTGAAGCAGGGGCACAAGTAACCTTGGTAAGTGCTCCTGCTGATCTCTCCGTGCCGACGGGGGTGAAGGTCTTAAGGGTTATTACAGCTGAAGATATGTATAGGGAAGTCTTAAAAATTTACGAGGAACAAGATATTGTGATTAAGGCAGCTGCAGTAGCTGATTACCGGCCAGCCATTCTTAATAAACAAAAGATGAAAAAGAAGGGTGAAAGTCTTATCTTGGAGTTAGTTCCTAACCCTGATATCTTGGCTGCTTTAGGGAAGGGTAAAAGGCACCAGTTCTTAGTGGGATTTGCTGCTGAAACTGAGAACATATTAAAAAATGGTCTGGGAAAAATGAAGAAGAAAAATACTGATATGCTTGTGGTTAATGATGTTACTGCTTCCGGAGCCGGTTTTGGTACAGACACAAATATTGTCAGTTTCCTATTTAAAGATGGTAAGCGAAAGGATTTGCCTATTATGAGCAAACATCAAATAGCTCGGCAAATGGTACAAGAAATAGCTATATTGCAAAACGGTGCTGGAACTAAGGAGTGATAAGGATGGCTTATAAATTATTTACCTCGGAATCGGTTACCGAAGGACACCCCGACAAGATCTGTGATCAAATTTCCGACGCTATATTGGACTCTGTGTTAAGAGAGGATAAAGAAGCTAGAGTAGCCTGTGAGACTGCGGTTACCACCGGATTGGTTCTGGTAAGCGGGGAAATCACTACAACTTGTTATGTAGATATTCCTAAAGTAGTTAGAGATACTATCAGAAAGATCGGTTACACAAGGGCTAAGTATGGTTTTGATGCCGATACCTGTGCAGTGCTTACCTCGATAGGAGAACAGTCAACTGATATAGCACTTGGAGTTGATAGAGCTCTTGAGGCTCGGAATATATTTACCGAAGGAATTGAGGAGATCGGTGCCGGGGATCAGGGTATGATGTTTGGTTATGCTACCGATGAGACCGAAGGTTATATGCCTGTTCCGATCGATTTGGCACATCGCTTAGCACGCAGACTTACAGAGGTTCGTAAGTCGGACATGCTGGAATATTTAAGACCCGATGGGAAAACTCAGGTGACAGTGGAATACAAAGATGGGAAGCCTATGAGAGTGGATACCATTGTCATCTCTTCCCAACATCATCCTGAAATTGCTCAAGAGCAAATCCGCGGAGATATTCTGGAAAATGTAGTTATGCCTATAGTTCCTTCTACTATGCTCGATGATAACACTCGCTATTATATTAATCCTACGGGGAGATTTGTGATCGGGGGTCCCCAAGGAGATGCCGGACTTACGGGGAGAAAGATTATTGTTGATACCTATGGTGGAATGGCTAGGCATGGAGGCGGAGCATTTTCCGGAAAGGATCCTACAAAAGTGGATCGTTCCGGGGCCTATGCAGCCCGTTATGTTGCGAAGAATGTTGTCGCAGCGGGTTTTGCCAGTCGTTGTGAGATTCAAATCGCTTATGCCATAGGGGTTGCCTCCCCGGTGTCTATTTCTGTGGAAACTTTTGGAACAGGACGGCTTAATGATGATAAGATAGTTCAGTTTATTAAGGAAACGTTCGATCTTCGCCCGGCTGCTATAATCAAGACTCTCGATCTTCGTAGACCAATCTATCAACAGACTGCAGCTTATGGACATTTTGGCAGGACTGATCTAGATCTTCCCTGGGAAAGACTCGATAAAGTTGAGGATTTGAGGAAAAGGGCAGGTTTATAGGCATTAAATCCAAGATAATTATTTTGTTATTCCCGAAACTGCCTCTGAGGCAGTTTTTTGCCGTAGTTTAATTTTAAATCTAAGAAGATTGTTATATAATTAGTTTGTGATAAAATGAGTTCTTATCGTACCTAAATTAGGCACACGAGGATAACTTTTTGACAATCTCAATAGGAGGATGAATAGGATGTCCCATGAAGAATTATTAAATGGTTTAAGGAGGACGATCAGACAGGTCTTAAAAGCTCCTTATTACAAAAAGAAACTAGCTGAAGTGGGTGTTTACTATCCTGAGGATATAAAAACATTGGAGGACTTTAGAAAGCTCCCTTTAACTGAGAAAGAAGATCTTCGTCAGAATTATCCTTTCGGTTTGTTAGCGGAACCGATGAAAAAGATCGTTCGGGTTCATGCTTCTTCGGGCACTACAGGGAAACCTACAGTAGTTGGTTACACACGGGAGGATATTCAATTATGGGCCCAAATAGTGGCCAATGGCCTGAGAAGAGTTGGGGTCACTTCTAGTGATGTTATTCAGGTGGCCTATGGTTATGGCTTATTTACTGGTGGGATGGGATTACACTATGGCTGTGAAGAGCTTGGAGCTCTAGCTATCCCTGTATCCGGAGGAAATACTCAGCGTCAGCTAATGATTATGCGGGACTTCGGTAGTACGGTATTATGTTGTACGCCTTCTTATGCTCTGTACCTTGCTGAGAGTTTAGAAGAAACAGGTATTACGAAAGAAGAGCTTAAACTTAGGGTCGGAGTCTTCGGAGCTGAGCCTTGGACAAATAAAATGAGGGCTGAGATTGAAGCTCGCTTGGGTATTAGAGCAATTGATATTTATGGGTTAAGTGAGATAATGGGACCTGGGGTAGCTATGGAATGTCTAAAATGTAACGGATTGCATATTGATAAACATTTCTACCCCGAGGTTCTTGATAAAGATGGCAAGTCTCTTCCTGAAGGGGAGCCCGGAGAATTAGTCTTTACTAGCCTTGACAAGATGGGTTTCCCGGTATTGCGATACAGAACTAAGGATCTTACTAGTATTTCATATGGCTCCTGTGAATGCGGGCATATTGGCTGGACTATGCAGAGAGTATTTGCTAGGGTAGATGATATGCTTATTATTCGCGGAGTCAATGTCTTCCCGAGCCAGATCGAAGAATCTATTCTTTCTGTAGGAGGCATAGAACCCCATTATCTTATTATTGTAGATAGGGATGGTAACCTAGATACTCTGGAGGTTCTGGTGGAAGTTAGTGCAGCTAGCTTTACGGATGAAATACGAGAGTTGGAGCGGTTACAAGATAAACTTCAGGAAAAAATCGAAGATATTCTAGGACTTTCGGTTAGGGTACGCTTAGTCGAGCCTAAGAGTATTCCGCGTAGCGAGGGCAAAGCGAAGCGTGTTGAGGACAGACGTAAAGAAAAAATGTTATAAGATGGTAATTACCTGCAGGAATTATCTAAGATGTATAGTATACCTTTAGTAGAATTAAAAATGAGTTTTCCTGATTAAACTAAGAAAGCAAAGGAGGAAAACAGTATGTTACAGCTATCCATTTTTCTAGAAAATGCTAAAGGACGTTTAGCACATGCTCTTAATTTGCTGGCTGAACTGGGGGTAAACATCAGGGCACTATCTTTAGCGGATACTAAAGATTATGGGGTGCTAAGAATTATTATTGAAAATCCAGAGGAAATTGCTGAAAAGCTTAGAGAGCAAAACTGTGTCGTCAAGCTAACCCCAGTCTGGGTCTTAAGAGTTCCTGATCGTCCGGGCGGACTTGCCGGGGTGCTTAATAAGCTTGTACGTGAAGGAGTAATAGTTGAATACATGTATGCTTATGTAGAAAAAGAGAATGAACAGGCACAGGTCGTCTTAAGAGTTCGGGATGCTGAAATAATGCAAGCGGCTATGGATAAATTTAAACTTCATTAAGATACCGGTTATTATAAACGCCTTGTAAAAAACAAGGCGTTTAAGTTTTTATATGAAACCTGTTATAATTTTAATAAAGTATGAAAATAAAACTATTGAAAAGATAATTCATTTATTGACATTATTAGAATAAATAGTTTTAGGCTTTAGGAGGAGAGGTCATATGTTATGATACAAAGGAGCTTTAAATTCATATAAGAATGTAACATTTAAGATGTTATAGATGTTTTCAAATGGAAAAAGAGAATAAACAAAGAAAAGATGGAATAGGATCTGATAAGGGAAATGGGGGGGGAGCATTGTTTAATTATCCATTACTGAAGGATGATACAGCCGGAAATAGTTCATGTTTCGATGTACTTGAAACAGGTATCGCCTACCTTAATTCTGACGGTTTCTGCTCTTATGTTAATGAGAGTGCTAAAGTTTTTATTAACAACTTAATAAGTGAAGAACATAGTGGTTATTTAGTTAAAGAAGGAAATATCGAAGGATTCAATCTTCAAGAATATATTAGTCCACAGGACAAGGTTTCTTTGCAAGATCATTTACAGAGATGTTCCGTTACAGATGATAATGTAATAACAAATATCAATATCAGGTCAGCTAAGGGGAATACATATCGTATCCAAATGACTTCTATTCCAAGTTGTAAGTGTTCTGGTGAGAATTCTTACCTAACGGTATTACAGGACTTAAGTAATTATCAGGGTCTAAAAGATGTTTTTAGCCGTCTGGAAGAGCTAAATCTTGTTGGGAAAATTGCAGGTAGTGTTGCTCATGAGGTCCGTAATCCTCTTACAGTTGTGAGAGGGCATCTTCAATTATTAAGTTGGGATGAAACCCTAAAAAAACACTATGAACAATTCGAAACTATGATCATGGAAATTGATAGTGCCGTCGAGATTCTTACGGAACTTCTATATATGAGCAGGCCGAGTAAACCCAAGATGGAACGCCAAAATATTAATGATATATTAAACAAACTCTATCAACTCCTAAATGCTGAAGCGTTAGT
Source organism: uncultured Peptococcaceae bacterium (assembly GCA_937892995.1). Lineage (GTDB taxonomy): Bacteria > Bacillota > Desulfitobacteriia > Desulfitobacteriales > Syntrophobotulaceae > CALBJS01. Next base: position 7,062 of record CALBJS010000171.1, read on the forward strand.
GAACTTGCATGAAATCGTTTACGAACTTGAAGAAGTGCCTGATGTGATGCTTGATAAAAAGAGATTTCGGCAGGTAGTTCTTAACTTAGTTAATAATGGTTTTCAGGCCATGGAGAATCATAGCCAATTAATTATTCGGACATACTCAAAAGATGGTAAAGTCTTTTTCTCCATTAAAGATCACGGTAAGGGTATTCCCCAAGAGATTATGAAAAAGTTAGGTACTCCTTTTTTAACGACTAAGCCTAATGGAACGGGTTTAGGATTGGTTGCTTGTTATAACATTGTTAATGAACATAAAGCTAAAATGGAGGTTGACACAGGCCCTCAAGGAACGACATTTACTATGATTTTTGATGAAGTGATGTAAAAGGGATGTCATAAATAGTAAGCATTTCTTTGTAACATACTTTCCTCTAACCCATAAACTATGGTGGGAAAAAATTTGTTTTTGGGGGAGAGGAAATGGGTTTAATAATTTCCAAGATGAATTATAAAAACTCAGTAGTAGGAGTAGATACTCAGGTTCGGCTGCGAAACGGTAAGAAAGAAAGGGGAATAAACTTTGATAACGCGGCAACTACCCCGCCATTAGTGTCGGTTATCGAGGAGATAAGCAACTTCGCTCCTTATTATTCTTCCATTCATAGGGGAGCAGGCTATAAAGCCAAGGTGTCATCTACGAGATATGAGGAAGCCCGAAAAAATGTAATGGATTTTGTAGGGGCTGATGAGAAGAAAGATATTGTGATATTTGTTAAAAATGCTACAGAGGCCATCAACAAGGTTGCTTATAGGCTGTCTCAAGATTCTGATCAGTACATAAAAGGCAAAACGAAATCAAATACAATTAATGAAAAGTATGTTATTTTATGCCTCCATGGAGCATCATTCTAACGATTTGCCTTGGAGAGGGAAATATGATGTGGAATATATTGAAGTGGATGATTGTGGCCGGTTAGTAATAGAGGACCTTATTGAAAAATTGGAAAAATATAAAGGAAGGGTAAAATTAGTAGCAGTTACTGGAGCATCGAATGTTACGGGTTATGTCAATCCCGTCCATAAGATAGCAGAGTGGACCCATAAATATGGAGCAAGGATCTTGGTCGATGGTTCACAGCTTATACCTCATGTTACCTTTGATATTAAACCTTCGACATCCAGCAAACATATCGACTTTCTTGTTTTTTCAGCCCATAAGATGTATGCCCCATTTGGAGTGGGAGTGCTTATCGGCCCCAAAAGTTTTTTTGAGCAAGGAAGTCCGGATTATACTGGAGGGGGGACTGTTCGAGCAGTTACGCATGATATGGTAGTATGGAATGATCCCCCATCGAAAGAGGAAGCTGGAACTCCTAACCTTATGGGTGTAGTGGCCTTGGCCGCAGCCATTAAAAATCTTACTTCTATAGGAATGAGAAATGTAGATAAGCATGAAAAAGCTCTTACCAGACAATTGATCAATGGATTGAAGAAGATTGATTGTATTGAGATGTATTGCACCGAAGATAAAAGTCAAGAACGTGTCGGCATCGTTCCTTTTAACATGAAAGCTATTTACCACGAACAATTAGCGGAAATATTGGCGGGTGAGGCTGGAATATCTGTAAGAAGTGGTTGCTTTTGTGCTCATCCTTATGTTCAGAGGTTAATGAAAATATCCCCGGAAAAAATTCATAATGTGATAGAAAATCCCCAAGAACCAAAACCTGGAATGGTCAGAGTCAGTTTCGGGTTATACAATGAACATCAAGAAGTGGAGAAACTTCTAAGGGTATTACGGGAAATTGCTAAAGACAGAAGGCGTTATGTAAAATTATATAGCTAAAACTATGTGAACAACTGTTCTACCTCTTAAATTGCACTGAATTTTATACAATAAAATCAAAGGAGGTATAAAGCACGAATAGATTACCGAAGATATATATATATATCTTCGGTAATGGTGGTGCATAGTCGTGAATCAAAAAAAGAAACTAAGTTTGATTCTTTTTAGTGGTGAGTACGACAAGGCTATGGCGGCTCTTATCTTGGCTAATTCTGCTAGACAAATGGATATCACAGTGAATATTTTCTTTGCATTTTGGGGGTTATGTTTGCTAAGAGATCCAGAAAAAATGTCCTTAGAAGATAAGACTGCGTTTGAAAAGATGTTTAGTATTGTTGCCCCTACCGGGCCGGAGGATTTACCCCTTTCAAAAATGAACATGGCAGGGATTGGGAAAGCGATGCTTAAAGAAATGATGGAAGATCATGATGCTCCAGAATTGTCAGATTTCCTGAAAGGAGCACAAAAAAAAGGAGTAAAATTTTTCGCCTGCAAACTTTCCTTAGAGGTAATGGGGTTTAAGCTTGAGGAGATGTTACCCGAGGTTAAGATCTTAACAGCAAAGGAATATTTAAAAGATGCCTTAGAAGCAAATATCCAGCTCTTTATTTAATTTTGGGAATCTTATATTCCTTGTCCATATCATCAGCATCAATTACTGTTGTATATTCCTGGTCCTTTGATTTGGCGTTGCTGTCTTGATTATAGTGAAAATTGTTTTTTGAGCCGGGTCTCATTGTATAAGTATGGACAGTAAAAGCTCCTTTAGTCCCTTTTTTAAAAAGTTTAAAATATATCAGTCTGGCAATAATTATGACACCTAGAATTATGAGAAATACCCAAAAAGCCATCACAGCTATAACAAGCATACCTAGGGAGAAAATAGTCCACAGAATGTATCTTAAGGTATTTGGCACTTAAATCACCTCTTACGTTTGGATTTGCTTGACTTTCCACCTGCCTTAGCTTTAACTGTCTTTACACGCGAAGGGGATAATTCTTTATATAAATTGTATATTCCTGCCGCCATAATCAAAAAAACTAATATATAGGCGAAATATATTATTGTAAAGATGAACTGCATTGCTGTAACCACTCCTGCAAAGGGTAAAAGGGAAAAAATGCTGAGAACTAGCAAAAACCCTGCTATTCCTAGGAAAAGATAAAGCCGTTGGCCAATGGTTCTTTCCAAGTAGTCATCGTTTATGGATTCTGCTACTTTCATAGCTCCTTGACAGAGATTATATATGAGATACATATTTAGAGCGAATATTATGATCTTTATTATATCCAAACCAAGGGATATACTAAGCAGAAGATCCTGGTGGTATTGAAAATTATATATTTTAACTATGGATAACATCAGAAGTGGTAGTACTAATTTATTGGCCATTGCGAAAAACTGATTTTCCGTTGTTAAGTTCTTTAAACCTTTGTAAATAAAATAATAACCAATAATATCTGGCAGGATATCGATACCTTTAAATGCATAAAAGTTAAGCTGGAAAAGTAAACCCAGGAAAATATTAAAAAAGGCGGAATACATACACAGTCTCCTCTCAATAATAGAAAGCTTAGTCTTAAGAAATTAATCTGGAGCTAATAATCTAAATAGCAGCTAAGTTAATATTTTTAATTATATGTTAATTATCATAAATATTTGGGTTAATTTCAATGACTTAGAGTAAATTTATTTTTTTTATCTTATTACGACAATTATAAAGATAAAAAATTAGATAGTCTATAAGCCTAAACTATGTTAATATAAGCAAAGAAAGGGGGATATGGAATTGTTTATTGGTCTTTCTCTTTCCCTTATCATAGTGGGAATTATCTTAATTGCATTAGAAATCTTCATTATCCCTGGGTTCGGATTTGCAGGAATTCCGGGACTTCTCATGTTGCTGGGTGGAGTGTTTCTGGCGGCAGATACTTTGGCCGAAGGAGTCATTTATCTTTTAATCACATTGCTGACGACCGCGTTGCTTATTTTCATCTTATTAAAAACCGGTCGACTGAAGAAAGTCTGGGGGAAGATTTCTTTAGGGGAAAAGCAAGATAATAGCGATGGTTATGTTGCTCCCAAACAAGAATATGTTCACTATTTGGGTAAGTCAGGCACTGCTCTTACACTTTTGAGACCAGCAGGGTCGGCGATAATTGAAGGTGAAAGAGTAGATGTAGTCACTGATGGGAGCTTTATTGCGAAGGATTCTAAAATATTGGTTATTGCCGTGGAAGGCACAAGGATTATTGTTCGTAAGGATGAAAATCAATAAGGAGGTGAAGCCCTGAAAAGGGCAAAAAATTATGAGTGCTCTTATTACATCAGCGATTCTAATTATTCTTGTCTTAGTGTTATTGATGGTGCTTTTTACTTTTATTCCTGTAGGGCTCTGGATTTCAGCCTTAGCTGCTGGGGTGAATGTAGGGATATTCACTTTGATAGGGATGAGGTTACGGAGAGTTGCACCGATTCGAATTGTGAATCCCTTGATTAAGGCTTATAAGGCTGGATTGGGTCTTACTGTTTCTCAACTTGAAGCTCACTATCTTGCGGGAGGAAATGTGGACAAAGTTGTTAATGCTTTGATTGCTGCTGAGAGGGCAGCTATCCCCCTAAAATTTGAGAGAGCGGCTGCAATAGACCTAGCAGGCAGGGATGTTCTTGAGGCAGTCCGAATGTCTGTTAATCCGAAAGTAATCGAAACCCCGGTTGTATCTGCGGTTGCCATTAATGGTATCGAGCTCAGAGTTAAAGCGAGGGTTACCGTAAGAGCGAACATCGACCGCTTGGTCGGGGGAGCCGGGGAAGAAACCATTATTGCCCGTGTTGGAGAAGGAATTGTTACTAGTATTGGTAGTTCTGATTCTCATGCCGATGTTCTTGCAAATCCGGATGTGGTATCCCAGACCGTTTTGAATAAAGGTTTAGATTCAGGAACAGCTTTTGAGATTCTCTCTATTGATATTGCGGATGTTGACGTTGGTAAAAATATTGGTGCCCAACTTCAGACCGACCAGGCTGAAGCTGATAAGCGTATTGCCCAGGCTAAAGCTGAGGAACGCAGAGCCATGGCTGTAGCTCGAGAACAGGAGATGAAAGCCTCTGTTGAGGAAATGAGAGCTAAAGTAGTTGAAGCTGAAGCGGAAGTACCCTTAGCATTGGCTTCAGCACTTAAGGAAGGTAATCTTGGTGTGATGGATTACTATAATCTTCGGAATGTGATCGCCGATACTAAGATGAGGGATAATATTGCTATCACAGCCAAGGGAGATGAGCCGGGAGGCACGATACCCAAAAAGTAGGTGATGGTTAATGGATTTCTTTACTTTTATCATTATAGCTGTTTTTCTCTATAATATCTTTACTAAAAAGGATAAACCACCCCAACGTACTCAAAGAAGGGCTGAGGACAGTCGAATCCCCTCCCAACCATTGACTCAAACACGGAATGGAATGGACAGGGAAGTATCCCGTCAGGGTAGAAAAAGAAAAGAAAGCATCTTTGAAAACCTGGAGAGGCAGATCAGGGAATCGGCGGAAAGGTTTGAACAAGAGTTACAGGGCGGGAGAGCCGAATCTCAGAAGCCAACTAAGGCAGAAGCTTCCCAGCGAAGAACAATTCCTCAAAAATCTCTTAGTACTCAGGGAACCATGGATTATCAAGAGACTGAAGGTGTTTGGGGTGATGAAGGACGTTCTGACTATGATAAATATCTCAGTACGCAAGGAACCCAGGGAGCAGAAGGGATGGCAGGCCAAGAAGGTGCACCTTACGCTTTGAGACAAATAGAGAGAACCAGTGCCATTGAGCAAAGTGAAATAGGAGCAAGTCCTATTTATTCTCAAACAGGAAGCTTAGCCGGTACTTTAGGTTTTTCTTCGTCAGAAGTAGTGCAAGGGATTATCTGGGCTGAAATTCTTAAGGAACCAAAAGGCAGAAGAGGTTTTTCCAGAAGGTAAGCCTTAGCTTAGAAGAAACTAGATATTTGTAACATTGAAAGGAGTGCACACAAGCATTCCTTTCATTAATTCCCAGATAACTCCCCCTAATTACATCCTTACAAAATATTGAGAATACCTAGGAAAAAAAGTGGGAGGTATTACTATAAATATTCAGATTTTCGGAATAAAGAAATGTTTTGATACCCAAAAAGCCGAACGTTACTTTAAGGAACGGTGTATTAAATACCAGTTTGTAGATTTAGATGTTAAGGGCTTAAGTAGAGGTGAACTTCAGAGCGTCAAAGCCTCTGTAGGCTTGAGTCATCTCATAAACTCCGACAGCAATGCTTATCGTAAGCTAAATATGGATAAAATAAGCGGTGCTGCTATGAGAGAGGAGCTACTTCTAAATAACCCTTCTTTATATAAAACACCTATTGTTCGTAACGGACGGCAGGCTACCGTGGGCCATGCTCCTAAAATCTGGGATACCTGGGAATAGAGAGGAGGCGAACAGAATTGACTGTTTTAAGAAACCTGGTGGAGAAAGTGTAAATAGGCAAAGAATATACTCAGGAAAACAATTCTTGCAGAGGAATTTGTAAACCTTCAAAAGTGACTGACTCCACGATATCGGTGCCTTTATATACACGATAATCCTTAATGTCCTGTTCAGCAAAGCAGTATACATATAATTCTTGTCGCAGAGGGTTGACAATCCAGTACTCTGTTATGCCAGCATGAAGATACAAATGAAGCTTTTTCAGCAACTATGGTAGGGCTTTTTCCGGATTCCTCATAGTGCTTCATAACCGCAATTCCGTTTCCATTTTTTTGTAGCAACGATATCTCCAACCCAAACAAGTTTCAGGTAACGTCCAAAATTATTCTGAGCCTCTGTTGATGGTATTTCCATTTCGCACACCTCGTCTTAATTAGGATAGCGTTAGATTATAGATTAGCTGACATAATAATATTAGCATAAGAATGTTAACAAATAATGTCAATAAGATTAAAGCAGATTCTTCTAAAAGCATTTGCTTTTAACTTGAAGGTTTGTTCGTCATAAAATAAATAAAGGAGTTAAATTCATGAATACAACTTCCACTATGACAACTTTAGTTTTCACGGTTTTAGGCATATTGCCATAACAAAACTTACCAAGCATAAAGTAGATGTAAAAAAATAGAACTACTTCCGATTCAGAAAGTAGTTCTATTTTTTGGTTTTCTATTGGTTAAGCAAAGAATTTTTGCTTTAGAATGCCGGTACAATGGCACCCTTATACTTATCTATGATGAAATTCCTTACTTCTTCACTATTCAGCTCATCAGCCACTTGCTTTAGGACAGGTTCTTCGGCACGTTCAGCTTTGGCAACTAAGACATTAGGATACGGAGAATCCTTGCCTTCAATGTGAAGAGCATCCTGGGTAGGATCCAGGTTCGCTTCTAAGGCATAGTTCGTATTAATCACAGCACCGGTAACTTTGGCGTCGTCAAGAACACGAGGAAGCTGAGCGGCATCAACCATTTTGATTTCAAAGTTCTTTGGGTTTTTGGCGATATCGTCCACGGTAGCTAAGATGTCTGTTCCTTCTTTTAGCTTAATAACGCCCGCGGCTTCCAAGAGAATCAGAGCACGCCCGCTGTTGGAGGGATCATTGGGGATGGCTATGGTACCACCTTCTGCTAAGTCAGACACTGCGGTTACTTTCTTAGAGTAAATTCCCATAGGTTCAATATGAACTTTCGTAACGGTTACCAGATTCAGGTTGCGTTCGGCATTAAAGCTATCAAGATAAGGGATGTGTTGGAAAAAGTTGAGATCAAGATCACCGTTGTCGGTGGCTAGATTAGGCAGAACATAGTCGTTGAAAACCTGAATTTGGAGGTCGATTCCTTGTTCAGCAAGTTTGGGTTTGATGAATTCCAGAATTTCTGCATGGGGAACAGCACTTGCTCCGATTTTGACTACCTTTTTCTCAGCAGGTTGGTCAGAATCGCCATTTGGTGCAGGTGTTTGATTATTGCTGCAGCCTGCCAGAGTCAGAGTCAAGGCTAAAAAGCCGACTAAAATGAAAACTAAAAGATTTTTTGAACGAAACATTGTTTTTCCTCCTCTATTAATTGTTTATATTCCAAAAACATTTGGATTAAGTAATACTCCGGGTATTTAGTGCATTACTTTGAAACCATTTGTTTTGGCTACCGATGGAAAAGTTTTTTAGCCAGGGTGGTACCGGACCATTGGATGAGCTGGACGATGACCACAAGGATGAATACCGTAATCAACATCATATCGCTCCGATAACGATTGTACCCATATTGAATGGCTACATCTCCCAATCCTCCGCCGCCAACGGCACCGGCCATAGCGGTATATGCAATAATATTGATGGTTGTAATGGCAACACCTAAAACGAGAGAGCTTTTGGCTTCCGGCAAGAGGACTTTACGAATAATCTGCCAGGGAGAAGCACCCATGGATAAAGCTGCTTCGATGACTCCGGCGGAGACTTCTTTGAGAGAGCTTTCTACCATTCGGGCAACAAAAGGAGCTGCCGAGACAACCAAGGCAACGATAGCCGCCTTCGTGCCAATATAAGTTCCTACCACCAGTTCCGTAAAAGGCATTAAAGCAACGATTAGGATAATGAAGGGTATGGAGCGGAAGATATTAATAATTGTTCCTAAGATTCTTTCTATCCAAGGATTGGGCAGAATATGATTGTCGGAGGTGATTACGAGCAGGACACCCATCGGGATACCCAGCAAATAGGCAAGAAACGTAGAAACGATGACCATATAGAGAGTTTCATTTAAGGCTTTAGGAATGATTCTGCTAAGTGAGTCCCAATAAGCAGGATCTGAAAACATAGTGATTAGATTTTCCATTATTGGATCACCTCCACTGTAAGATTTCTGGATGTCAGGTACTCCCGGGCCTCTTGAAGGTTGGCGGGAGAACCTTGAAGTTCTAGGGTGAGGGTTCCAAATAGTGTGGAACGTAAACGATCTATATTCCCATGAAGGATATTGACGGTTACACCGCATTGGCGAATGAGGTCACTGATAATCGGTTCTGAGGCAGCAGTACCAAGAAAATGAACTGCAATGATTTGAGATCCTGGGCGTTGTGCCAATTCCGCCAACAATTGTGCCGGCAACTGATTGGGAAAAACACTGGAGATAAATTCTTTGGCCACACCGGACTGGGGATTGATAAAAACGGATTCAACAGGACCGTGTTCAACGATATGAGCTTGATCAATCACAGCCACATCCGTACAAATCTCTTTAATTACTTTCATTTCATGAGTGATAATTACAATCGTTAAATTAAATTTTTCGTTAATTTCTTTTAATAGGTCCAGAATGGATACTGTAGTCTGAGGATCAAGAGCAGAGGTAGCCTCATCGCAGAGGAGTACCGAAGGGTTGGTGGCTAAGGCTCTGGCGATACCCACTCTTTGTTTTTGACCGCCACTGAGCTGTGCGGGATAAGCATCGGCTCTCTCTTCCAAGCCTACTAACGGTAGAAGTTCTCTTACTCTTTGGGTAATTTTCTTTTTTGGCCAGCCGGCAATTTCTAAAGGGAAAACTATATTATCGGAAACTGTTCGAGATTCAAGGAGATTAAAATGTTGAAAGATCATACCGATGCTTTGGCGGGTCTTGCGCAGTTCTTTACCTGATAATTGGGTCATATTTTGACCGTCTATAATAATCTCCCCGCTAGAGGGGTTTTCCAACATATTCATGCACCGAATTAAAGTGCTCTTACCTGCTCCGCTTAATCCAATGATTCCATAAATGGCCCCCTTGGGGATATGCAAATTGATGTCTTCTAGGGCAGTAAAAGAGTCTTTAGTGGTCGTAAAGACTTTGCTCAAATTATTGATGTAAATCATTGCCAAATTCCTTTCCTGTTATTATTGTCTTATGATGTCCGGATACAAAAACAACTCCGCGAGGAATCCGCGGAGTTCTTGTTACGGCGTTCCTCTCATCTTTCAGATTTACTCTGCTGGAATTAGCACCGCTGCAATAATGCCGGTTGCCGGGTTTCATAGGGCCAGTCCCTCCACCACTCTGGATAAGAGTTTATTGAATTATCAAAGAAGAATAATTTTTATCCTAACAAATAATATATCTCGAATGAAACAAAATGTCAATCCTTATTTTTTTTATTTAATATTCTTTACTTTTACTTTTAATCTTAATCTGTTTTTAACTTTTTTACTTGACAGTTAGGCAATACTTTCATAAATTAAAGTATAAAAGAGTTTCTGTTTAGTTTTGCCATAATCCTAAGTTAAAAGAATAGGGTCAAATTCCTAAAATTTATTACTCGTGCGGAAATAATTTGAAATAATAATATGATTTTATACGGAGGTGCGACTATGTGGAGTGATGATAGGTTAAAAGATAACCTGACGGATTATCTTTTTGAGGCCATTCTACTCTTAAAGACAAAAGAGGAATGTTACCGGTTCTTCCAGGATATTGCTACAGTTGCAGAGATCAAGGCTTTAGCCCAGCGTCTTGAAGTTGCTCGGATGCTTGAGGAAGATGTTACTTATACCCGGATAGCAGAGATGACGGGTGCTAGTTCTGCTACGATAAGTAGGGTTAAGAGGTGTCTTAATTATGGTGCAGACGGTTACAAAATGATTTTAAAGCGTCTGGCTGAAGAAAGAATAGAAAATAAGTAAATGATAATAAAAAGAAGATGAGTGACGTGAATGAGAGTAAGGCATTGACATTAAAAAAGTAATAGATATAAAATATTGGCTTAAGAAAATTATTAACAAAAGAGAAATCAGTAATATGAGGTGTAATATAATGGAAAGATCTTCATTAGGACTAAAACTTCCCGAAGGAATGCGGGATCTCCTTCCGGCTGAATTGGCTTGGTTAGAAGAACTTGAAAGCAAAGCGATCAGAGCTTGTAAGAATTGGTCTTACCAAAAGGTAGCGACCCCAGGACTTGAATATCGAGCCTGTGTTGAACCGGATGCTAATAAGGATGATCATCTCTATAAATTTTTTGATAAAAACGGTCACATCCTTGTTCTAAGACCGGAATTCACTACACCTATAGCGAGGATGGTAGCGACAAGACAAAAAGGAGGATTATTCCCGCTTAGATTCTGTTACAGCGGAGATGTCTACAGAAATAACTCAGACCGTTATCGTGAATTTCGCCAAGTCGGGGTAGAATTGATAGGACCAGGCTCAGACATCGCAGATGCTGAAGTTATAGCTTTGGCAGTAGAGACTATAAAGGCTTTGGAGATTAAAAATTTTCAGATCAGCCTTGGTCATAATGGGATTTTTTCAGGGCTTGCGGAGGAGATGAATTTCGACCCCGGACTAAGACAGGAACTTGAAAACGGTATTGCCCGTAAGGATATGGTTAAGCTGGAAAGTATTATCTCCCAAAGTGACCTGCCTGATGCGGCCAAGGAACTACTATTATCCATGCCTCATCTGACCGGTAAAGAGGAAGTACTGTATAAACTGCAAAACTGGAATCATATCTACGCAATAAGAAGGGCTGTGGAATCTCTTAGAGCGATATATCTTTACTTAAAAGATTTTGGAGTTCAAGAATATGTCACTCTAGACTTAGGTATTCTTCGAGGATTTTCTTATTATACCGGGGTGATTTTCGAAGGTTATCTACCCGGTATAGGAATTCCGGTGATCGAAGGAGGGCGCTACGATAGTCTCTACTCCGATTTTGGTCTAAATTTTCCTGCTACCGGCTTTGCCGTAAATCTGGGTCTCATGCTGGAACAACTTACTGAGTTTGAAGTGGAGAATGCGGATATTCTTGTCTACGGTCAATCTCCGGGGGCAGTAATAAAACGTTGTAAGGAACTTAGG
>CALBJS010000172.1 GCA_937892995.1 uncultured Peptococcaceae bacterium
AAACTGATGCTGGGACATTATTAAGGACGGGATAAAGCGAAAATTTATTCAACCGGATACGGATTTCCGTCAAGTGCTCCTCAGTGTCCAAGCTTTATGCCTCGCTTATTTTAATCGGCGGGAGATTGTTCAGCCTCTCTGGCAGGAAGATATGCTTTCTGAGGGGATGCTTGAGGCACGATTGCAGCATATTTTGGATCTTATTTTCGATGGAATCTTTTGTCAGAAGGAGGCAACGGAGTAATGAATACTTTAACTAAAATTAATACTAAAAAAGTCAGTGTTTTTATCCTATTTATAGGGCTTATTATTGCAAGTCTACTTATCTTCAACCACTATTTTTATGCCCATGGGGTAGCCTTAGCCGCTGAACAGCAGAGTCTGACTACGACAGGAACAATTGAAGCTACTACTGTTATGGCTTCCTTCAAAGTTCCCGGTAGATTAGAAAAAGTACTAGTCGATGAGGGGCGCAAAGTTGAACTCGGACAAGAAATAGCCTCCTTAGAGGGCCAGGAAATCAGTTCTGATGTTATCGCCGCCCAAGGAGCCTACGAGGCGGCGGTTGGCCAGGCTCAACAGGCAGCTAAGGCGGTGCCGCTGGCAAGTCAGCAGGTAGAAAGCACGATCGCTCAGGTCCAGGCTAAAGCGGCTCAGGCTGAAATAGGAGTCAAAGATGCTAAGCTGGCCTCGGAACGAGCCTTGAAGTTATTTGAAGCCGGAGCTATTCCGCAAAAGACGCTGGAAGATGCCACTAACGCTTATGACTTGGCACAAAACAAGTTAAAAGAAGCCCAAGCAGGTCTTGATCAAGCTTTGTCCGCCCGCCTAAATGTACAAATAGCTCAGTCCCAATATCAAGCGGCCCAAGGGGTAGTCAAGCAAGCTAGTGGTGCTGTACAAAAAGCCGAAGCTTATCTTAACAACACCCATTTGGTTTCCCCGATGTCCGGCTACATCACCCAAAAATACCTCCAGCCGGGTGAAATGCTGAACGCGGGAACTCCGGTATTTGAGATTACGGATTTGGCCCAACCCTATGTAAACATTTACATTAGCGAAGATAAAATTGGGCGTGTTCAACTGAATCAAGAAGCGGAAATCACTGTGAGTGCCTTCCCGGACCGAGTTTTTAAGGGTCGGGTGGTCTTAATCAACGGTGCCGGAGAATTCGCTGTAAAAAAAGCGATCAATGAGCAGTATGAGCATGATATCCGGAGCTTTCAAGTCAAGATCGAGGTACCCAATCCGGATTTAGCCCTGAAGACAGGAATGACAGCCGGAGTTAAGATCATAGAGGGGGCAAAGTAGATATGGAGCCGATCATTAAAGTTAATAAGCTCTCGCAAAAAATAGGCCGTAAGATGCTTCTAAAGGAGATATCTTTTGAGGTGTTGCCAGGAGAGTGTTTCGGCGTATTTGGTACCCGAGGAACAGGTAAGACTTCCCTCCTGCACATTTTAGCGGGAGTAGATCGCTTTACCTCCGGGCAAGTCGAAGTTCTGGGCTCGAATATTAGAAAAACAGAAAAGTTTAAGCACGACTTGGGACTTGTTACCCAAGAGAGAAGCTTGTTTCCGGATCTGACGGTGGCTGAAAATCTTGACTTTATTGCGGCTTTGAAAAAAGCCTCTAAAGCAGATGTCTGTGAGATGATTGAACGTTATGAACTCAACGAACTTCTAGCTGAACCGGTCACTGTCTTAGATACCATGGGAGTTTTTCAGCGACTTTCCCTCGCTTGTGCCATGCTTAATAGTCCAAAATTATTAATCGCCGATGAAATTATTAAAGATATTGATTTGTATTCACGTAATCTGATCTTAAGAGAGCTGCAACAATTCCAAGCTGAAGGAGGAACCTGTGTTTATGCCTTCAGTAATATCGCCTTTTGCGGCTATATGAGCAAAGTGGGTTGGAATTATAACAGCGGTATGTTATATTGAAATTGGAGCCATTGTGCCCAAGCGGAATGGAACAGGCAGGAGAAATTTTATACAGAACAGAGTGGATGTCATCATGTTTAGTCAGAGTCGGGCAATTATGAAGCGTGAGCTATCCTACATGTGGCGGGATAAGGGTTTGCGTAATATTTTACTTATCGTTCCGCTGCTGGGGTTGCTTCTGTTCGTAGGTGTCTATAGCTACCAGCGGGTGGACAATATTTCAACGGCGATTGTGGACTTGGATAAGAGCAGTGCCAGTCAACAGGTTATTACCGGCCTGAAGAATTCTCAAGATTTACAGGTCATTGCTTATCCCAACAACTATGATCACCTAAGGGAGTTGATCAAAAAAGGGGAAGTGATTGTGGGCGTAGTCATTCCTGAGAATTATGGTAAAGATGTCGCTTTAGGGCACCAGACCAAGGTAGCCGTGCTGATTGACGGCACGAACATGATTTATGCCACCAACGCTACAAGTGCGATTTTAACGGTTACCCGGACCCTGGGGGCCGAGATCGGAATAAAGACCTTAATCGCTCAGGGAATCCAACCGAACCAAGCCCTGGAGGCGTATCAGTCCATCGAATTTCGAGAAGAAGCCTGGTTTAATCCCACCATGAATTATGCTTATTTTCTGGTGCTGGCCTTTGCGTTAAATATGTGGCAACAATGCTGCACCCTTACTTCCTGTATGAATATTATTGGTGAGAATGGGGTTCGCAGCTGGCTGCAGATAAAGGCCTCCGGAATGTCCACGCTGAAGCTGTTTTTCTGTAAGTCTCTCGTCCATATTGGCATTTTTATGCTGATGGTCTTGCCCGTCTATTTCTTTGCCTTTGGGATCTTTCGGTTTCCTCTGACCAGCGGATGGCCGCTCCTTCTATTATTTACCTTTGTCTTTACCATTAGTCTGCACAGCCTGGGTACGCTCATGTCCAGTATTTCCGGGAATGCGGTTAATGCTACCCGTTTTGGGATGGTTATCGCCTTGCCTTCCTTTGTAATCTCAGGTTTTACCTGGCCCCTGGAAACAATGCCGCAATGGTTTCAGCCTCTGGCTTGGATTCTTCCCCAGACTTGGTTCTTTCAGGGGATAAACTATCTTACCTTTAAAAACCAGGGTTGGGAATTTATGAGTCGTTATATTTTCGTTCTGGGGCTTATGGCCGTTCTCTTCTATAGTGCGGCGGCTCTGTATGCACACAGTGTTAAAACACTTTTCAGAAAGGGGTGATTGACGTGAAACAGATCCTGAATATTGCTCATTATGAGGTCGTTCATATTTTTAAAGACCTGATTCTTTTCTTGATTGTTTTCGCTGCCCCACTCCTTTATGCAGCCTTATTTGGCATGATTTATATCTCCGGTACCCTGCAACATGTACCCCTCGGGATTGTTGATCTTGATCATTCCGCGGAAAGCAGAGCGGTAGTCTCGGCTTTTGAGAACGCCGCTAACTTTCAAGTGATTCCGGAAGTGAATACCTATGCAGGCTTAGAGGAAGGAATGAAAAACGGTGCGGTTCGGGCAGGAGTCGTGATTCCAAAAGACTATTCCCAGAAGTTATCTCAGCATCAGCTCACGCAGATTTTGACCGTCTATGATAGTTCTAATCTGATTTATGGATATAATACGCGTAAGTATTTTCAAACAGTGCTCAATACTTTTAGTGCGGAGCATACCGCTGCCTATCTGGGTGGGCTGGGCATGACCAAGCAGGAAATCACCAATGTTATGGATGCAGTCTCCTTTCGTATGCAGGTTTGGTATAATCCGACTTTCAGTTATGTTACATTTCTCTTTATGGGTTTAGTCATCATGATCCTGCACCAAATCGGTCTTTTGAGCATCGGTCTGACGGTTACCCGGGAGAAGGAACGGAATTCTTGGATCCAGTTTCTATGTGCTGCAGTACCCCAATGGAAGATTTTTTTGGGTAAAGCCTTGCCTTATTTTATTGCCAACTTTTTTAACTACGGCTTATTATTATGGATATCCGCCAGGTTTGTGAACGTCAAGATCGGAGGTTCACTGGCTTTGATTCTTTTGCTGGGCTTGCTCTTTAACGTGATTCTTGTCTCTCTGGGGTTTATTATTTCCCTCTATGCTCCCAATTCTTTGCAGGTGACCCGTTATCTGATGCTGCTGTCGGTTCCGCTTTTTGTAATTTCCGGCTACACCTGGCCCGCCACCCATATTCCGATGGTCCTGAATGGATTGGCTCGACTTATGCCTTACACCTGGATGGCCGAAGGATTCCGCCTGGCTACGGTAAAGGGCTTGGGATTTGATTATCTGAGCACCACAATTCTGGTGATGACCATCATGGCCGCCATAACTACTTGCTTCGCCTTAAGCGTTACAGAGGGACGTTTCCTTTGTACCGCCAGGGCAAAATCTAGGTTAATAAAGATTCTATACAGGCGATGAGGATTCCTTAAATGTTAGGGTATCAGGGGGCGTTAAAATATTCGTTAATGCCATGAAAGATAGCCGTTGCAGCATTTTTCTGGAATATAGAGTTTTGCAGCCTTGTCTCCTCATATGAATTGGAAATATAAGCCACCTCAATCAAAACGGAGGGCACCTTTGTATTCCGCAAGACATAGTAATTTTCTTTTCTAACCCCTAGATTATACGTATTGACTGTCCCGATAATCGAATTTAGCATAGCATTAGCCAGCTTGGCACTTTGATTTGCTTTGGGGTTTTGAACCGAATAAAAAACCATGGTACCTCTCATATCCGGATTAGAAATAGCATTATTATGAATAGAGATAAATAAGTCGGGCTCATCGTTATTAGCTATGGCTACCCGAGCCTGTAAATCGGCGTTCACCGTGTAATTTGAAGCAACCGAAACATCCGTTTTTCTGGTCATGCTAACCGTTGCTCCGGCTTCTGTCAGGATATCGTTTAAATATAAAGCAATCGCAAGATTGTTATCTTTTTCATACGTACAACTCGGACCAATAGCCCCTGTATCCGGGCCTCCGTGCCCCGGATCGATTAAGATTTTCTTCCCTTTCAGAACATCGTCCGTGATTCCTTGGAAGGGGTCAATAAGTACTTCTTTGGCGGGATCATAGGTTGCTGGAGAATCAGGCTCGTTAAGCGAAGAAGGTAACGAGGGAAAATCTTTAAGATTCTCCGGATATCGGGAAGAGGCTTTTCCCTCAATAATATTTTGGGTATGGGCACTAATCACGCCGGATCCGCCTAAAATATACACTTTGCCATTAGGACTTAAATCAATCGGTTCTAAACCCCCTGAGCCTAAACCGTCACTTCCTTCGGTCAGAATGGTGACGTATTCAGCATAAACCCATCCGACCGTATCCCGATAGTTTATCTTATACCAATCCTTCTGCTCATCGGCAATGGTTACCGTGGCCCCTTGGGGAATTGTCGTCAGAATCTCTGCCGTTGTTGAGGGACTTTCCCTGAGATTCAACCCTCCTGAAGCCGTGATCTTCCCTTGTTTATAGGTTAGTACAATGTTTACATAACTGGCTGATATCCATCCGTCCTTATTCTGATACGTTGTTTTATACCATTGACCTTGTTGGCCTGTGATCTCTACCGTTGAGCCTCCCGGTATGGTTAGCAGTACTTTCCCCGCTGCCGATGGCGTATCCCGGAGATTCAAGCCGACGGAAGCGGTAATCTTCCCCCGTCCGCTATTTGTAGTAACCATTGAGGGTTCGACTTTCATATGTTCCCGCATGGTACTGTAAACCGCGGGAGGAATATCTTCTTTGGCAGTCAGTAAAAGGGGGGCTTTTCGTTTGGAGGCGAGGACCGTCCCGGCTATTGCATCAGGAAAGGTCATACCGGATGCTAAGAATAGATCATCCGATTCAACTGCATCTTGCATATAGGCAACTACTTTGGCATTTGTTTCATATCTATCCCGGCCGCCTAAACGGGTCTCTATGGTTAGATTAATTTGGTTTAAAGACTCGGCAGGAACAAC
>CALBJS010000173.1 GCA_937892995.1 uncultured Peptococcaceae bacterium
CCTGGAGCACCCTTTAAAGCATCTACCTCCAGACCGGAATCATCAGCCAAAACCCCCTGTTCCCCTCCGGCTAAGAAGTATCTCGCCCTCGACCGTTCCTTCTGTCAGGGACTCCTGCCCATCTGGGCTCACGATTGCCAGACAACAACAAAAACGAGCGGTCCTTTCCTTTTCAGATAGGCCCTGAAGAAGAGATAACAGCTTCGCGTTGTTACGTTCATCATCCTTCGGTTCACCGGCAAAACGTGCTGAGAATACCCCTGGAGCACCCTTTAAAGCATCTACCTCCAGACCGGAATCATCAGCCAGCGTAACCATCCCAGCCATTAAGCAAGCAGCTCTAGCCTTAAGCAAGGCATTTTCGGCAAAAGTCTGACCGGTCTCCTCTATATCCTCGCAATCAGGAAAGTCGCTTAAGGAAAGAACTTCGATATTCCCATCTTTGAGCATCTCTTCTAGTTCCCGAACTTTGCCCTTATTAGCCGTGGCAAGTAGAATCTGCATTGAATCCCGACCTCCCTAAGCCAATCAACAAACCTATTTTTGCCCTGTAATTGGCAGTTTCTTGAAACTCTAATACCTGTCTTAAAATTCACTCTCCAGTGCTAATCTTTGATATTCCATTAGTTTTCTTATTCCTAGCTCTCCTAAAGCCAAGAATTTATCTAAGTCAGTCCTATCAAAAGTCTCACCTTCAGCCGTACCTTGAAGCTCTACGAACTTGCCGGACCCGGTCATAACAATATTCATATCGACTTCGGCTTTGGAATCCTCTTCATAAGCAAGATCGACTACAACCAGACCATTTACTTTCCCAACAGAGATAGCAGCGATACTATCGATTAGAGGATTCTGGCTTATCAATTTATTATCCAGAAGATATTTTACAGCATCGACTAAGGCTACATAAGCACCGGTAATTGAAGCAGTTCTCGTCCCCCCGTCAGCCTGTAACACATCGCAATCTAACCAGATTGTCCTCTCCCCAAGTTTTGCTGTATCGACAACCGAACGTAAGGCCCGCCCTATCAGCCTCTGGATTTCCATAGTCCGACCGCCGACTTTCCCTCTCGTAGATTCTCGCTGATTACGAGTCCCCGTTGCTCTGGGAAGCATAGAATATTCAGCAGTCACCCAGCCATTGCCTGTGCCTTTTTGGAAGGGCGGAACTCTTTCTTCCACTGAGGCCGTACAAAGCACCCTGGTCTTTCCTATCTCAATCAAGACTGACCCTTCCGGGATGTCAGTATATCCTCTAGTGATCTTCACGGGCCGAGTCTCATCAAAATGTCTACCATCAAATCTTGCCATATTAAAAACTTCCTTTCTTTAACCCTCTTGAATCCCCATTATAGTTGTATCACCTTTTTAGTTTTTTACATACATCCTCAAGATATCCTTCCTACGCTTATTTTCGCTTACTTTTTTTTAGCAAAAATTACTCCCGATATTAACGCCAATCCTGCCATAACTACCGTAAAGAAGGATAGAATCCTTAACACCAAGTCAAAAAAGAACTGTTCAGGCACCATTTGAATCAAAATATCCGTCTCTGGGTAAAGCTGCCAAAGGTCATTAGTAAATACTATGTAATGGAAACCATTCCAAAACCAAAGAAAATCTCGGGATATTGCAAAAACCATCCCCCCAAGCAGGATAAGAAAAATCATTGCACCGGCCAGATAACCACCTGCCCAGTATCTATAATATCTACTGCCGGTTAAATAACGGGTAGCCCCTAAGAGAAGAAATAAGAAAACAACTCCGCCATTCCTCAGCAAGTGGCCTACGGCATAAAGCCTTTGAACGTCCACCATATGCCTAATTTCCCTTTCATTGAAAACCGGCCGCTGTTCACCTCTGATCACAGCTTCTATTTTTAGGTCATTCCGTTCACCCTTAATATAAGCTAATAATTCCTGAGTGGTATCCAGAAGAGCCTGTTCCGAGATACCGATCACCTCAGTGCTCTTAAGCTTCCTATACTCAGACTGAAAAAAATCAAGATCAAAGGCATTTTGTTCGATAACCGTTAGCAGCATGACCATGATTAGGACAAGGCCACCCATTAACGAAAGGAATCCACCACCAATTCTTTTACCTGACATATATTTACCTCAATTATTAGCCTAAAGAATTTGCTTCTATTCTAAATATCTTATTATTCTCCCCGGCGGGCTATCGCCAATCCATCCCCTAGCGGGAGAATACTTACTCTGAATCCGGGCATCCCGGCTAACCTCCGCAGGAAATTCCTCATAGCCCCTACCATCTTATCATATTTACTGTCAAAGACTGAGCCGGGTACCACCCATCCTCTGAACAAAACATTATCCACCACCAGAAGTCCGCCAGGGGAGAGCAGAGGAATCAGTAGTTCTAAATATTGCAGATACTCTCCTTTAGCGGCATCTACGAACACCAAATCATATTTCTTAGAGACTCGAGGTAAATATTTTAATGCATTCTCGGCCCGGAATTCTACCAGATCACCCAGATCAGCTCTTTGAAGATATTTGACGGCCCTTTCCAGTCTCCCCCTGTTCATATCCAGGGTTAAGACCTTCCCGCCGGTCTGCCGTGCTCCTCTGGCCAGATAGACCGTTGAATAACCGATAGCACTACCTATCTCCAGGATAGAACGTGCTCCACTGGTTTCTACCAAAAGTTGAAGATAATTACCTACTGCCGGGGTTACTACAGGTATAGTCTCCCCCAGAGCAACTCTCTCCATCTCTAAGAGCAATTCATCCCTAGGAGGCAACAAATCTTCAAGAAATTTCTCAAGCTCGAAAGAGTAGAACAAATAATCACTTCCCATAATGACAACATCAAAGTATTTTAACCCATAATTAATTTTAAAGCTATCCGTAAGTTATTGCTAGTTAATATTTATTCTATAAAGAATTGATTTTCCCTCCGACTATCGCTACTTAATAATTAGTCTACTTTAAAGTACTCCTTTCTCCCTAATCAACCCTTTAAAAATAGCTTCGGCTATCTTTTCATCAAAAACATCCTGATAAGCTTTTCGTTAGCCGGGTTGGAAATAAAACCTCCTTAAAGTTTCATCCTTTTATTAAAACCAATTTTACAAGCAGTGAATATATAATAAAACACAAGGTAGCATTGCCCGCCAAACCTTGTGTTTTATTACCTTCATCATATAAAACTCGGATACATCAAATCAAGCTTTTTTCTTTAATTGCCAAAACTAACGTTCACTATCAAAACCCATAAATTTATCCGGTTCTTCCCAGCCTATCTGTCAAAGTCTCCAAGAAAGAAATAGCTTTCATTAGTTCCTCTTCCTCGAAATCTTCCATAATAGTACCTAACTTCTCCGCTCTCCGCTCAAGGACAGACTTAATAAGTTTTTCTCCCTTAGGAAGAATATTCAGCCTTACCACCCTACGGTCTCTTTTTTCCCTAAGCCTTTCCACATAACCGGCCTTTTCCAATTTATCCGCTAAATCGGTCGCCGTACTACAGGCTGAAGAAATCTCCATACACAGCTCTCCCATTGTTATCTGGCCTTTCTCGTAGATAATACATAGTACATCGAACTGTTGTCTGGAAATACCGACCTCTTCCGCGAATAGATTCTTCTGCCTATGGGTTGAAACACTGAGCCTCTGTAGTAGACTATCTAAGTGACCTGCCAGCTCTTTATCCTCAAGCATTTAAACACCCCACCCCATTGAAAATACAATACTCCGCACAATTAAATGTACGAATATTTTACCATATATCGGAAATGATTTCCATAACTTTTTTTCAAATATATAAGATTTTCGACCTTTTTCTCTAATGAATACTGGGATATAATTAGTTCGTGAAGATATTTAGGGAACTTGGAGAATCGATATCTGCCGATTTTGGAGATTCGCTCGGGGATATGGTACCGGAAGAATAACCTATTAGATCATTGCGAAATCTCAGATCATTTAAATCTATCCCCCTATAGACCTTAATCTCCTGTCCTTCCACCCTAATCTTGACGATCTGAACGGTCGAAAATTGGGCAACTGTGTTTACTAATCCATATAGAGTTGTCTCTGCCGAAATGTTACTATAGGGTTGCAAGAATTCTTTGCTTAAATCCACAGTAGCGATCCCGTTCTTAATATTGATGCTTCGGAGAATCGTCTCGGGGCTAACAATAGGATAAGAATCAGCCGCACCGTCTGCCGGTCCTAGTAACCACTGATTAATTGTCTCTTTAGCCAGACTTAAGGTTTTAGGGATAGTTCTATTAACTTCGATTAACTGTTTTCCGTCTTTATCAGCAAAATACAACTTTACGGTACTCTCTCCTTGTTGGGGTGTCGTAATAACAGGAACAGCATCGCCGTTCTTATTGTCCGGTGTCCTATTTAAGAATTGGCTTAGGGGAGCACTGCCGCCACCATCTTTGACAAGACTGTCTAAAATGTTACAGCCTACCAATAGCATTATTGCAGTAATACACATAAGGAAGGTAAGCAGCAACCTTGTTCTCTGCATATAGATTTCTCCTTTCTTAGTTTAAACCACGTGCCGTTTAATAACTATTTTTAGGGCGGCACTCGCTACGCTCTTTTAAAATAAAATATGCTTTGTCCAAAAATAATAGAATCGAAAGTTAAATAATATTAAAATAAAAATAGATATATATATAAATACAAGAGGGGTTATAATTATGAAACTGCGTGCTTTACTTGTTGATGACGAGTCTCCTGCTCGTAAGGAACTGCGCTTTCTTCTACAATCTTTTGACGATGTTCAGATAGTAGGAGAAGCAGAAAATGCTCTGGAAGCCATGGAACTAATAGAAAACGTTCGCTATTCTGTCATTTTTCTAGATATTAACATGCCAGGCATGAATGGTATCGAACTGGCCCGGAATCTTTCTCAAAAGCCCGACCCTCCGGCGGTCATCTTTACTACCGCCCATGAAGAATACGCTTTCGATGCCTTTAACGTCCACGCCTACGACTATCTCCTAAAACCAATTCATCCTAAGCGAATGGAAGAAGCCCTTCAGACCGTAAGAGAACGGAAAAAAATGAGCTGCCCTTCCCAACCTCGGACAACACCTGCAAAAAAAGAACCTGACTGCCAGCTTTTAGAAGTCATACCCGCTGAACAAAACGGTCAGACCATCCTTATCCGCCCGGAAGAAATTATCTATATCTCCACAGATAAAGATAACGTCTACATCAAAACAGAAAGAGAGTCTTACCTAACCCGTCATACCCTTAGGGAATTAGAGTCTCGCTTGGATGCTAAGACCTTCTTCCGAACCCATCGCTGCTACTTGGTTAATATCCACAAGATGAGAGCAATCATCCCTTACTTCAATGGGGCATATACCGTAGTAGTACAGGATAACGAAAAAAGCGAGGTACCCGTAAGCCGAACCCAAGCCAAAAAACTCAAAAAAATACTGGGACTGTAGCGATACAAGGGGACGTTTCCTGTGTATCGCTCCGCCTTACCCTGCACACACCAAAAGAAATAAACCGATCACACGGCCGGCTTATTTCTTTCCCAACTACATTTTAAATTAATATCTCTCTCACTATGAAATTAACTCTAACTAAAAACGCAAAAACTTTACTTAAAGAACCTAGAGAAGAAAAACTTAACCTTAAGTTTTTCTTTCTTATTTATTAGTGGATTATCCCCTTTTGCCAGCGAATTATCATCTTTTTCCCGGGAATCTGTTCCTTGACTAGAATCTTCATTCTCCTGCGAATTTGCTTTCTCTCCTTGAACAGTATCTAGCGGCACTCCCGGCTTTCCATCTACCGGAAGACTAGTGGATTCTTCCACATTTACAAAACACAGAGGGGGAAATAAGACACACCACCAATTCGCTCCTTGGGCTTTACCGATCATAATCTTAACTGCTTCATACTCGCCCCCGGGAAGAACTATGTTTCCATATGATTTCGTAGGAAAAGTATGAAGACCATAATCCAGAGTTAGTGGATAATCCTTCCCTCGTTCTTTCATTACTGTTTCGGCAATAGCGAGAAACTCCCCTTCCATCTCTTGGATAATTCCCCTGGACTCTTCCAAAGAAACAGACTCTGCAAGTCTGGGAGCGACTTTTTTCAAAATCTCATCCCTTACAGCATATTTAAGAAGTTGATCTTCTTCACTATCCGAATTCGCTATGACATGGAACCTAATGAGAGGAGCTATGGTTTCCTTACCTTGAACTTTATTTAGGGCCTGATACCCGATGCTCATCCCCAAAAGCAGACATATTAATCCGATAATTCTCTTTTTCACTTGCGAACTATCATTTACCCAACCTAAATCGAACATTTAATCTCTCTCCTTGTATTTAGTCATTATCCAAATGCTTCTTTAGTGGTATTTATTACCAATAAGGAGGTTTTTTATACAAGGAGTATATTTTTAGGCTGGATGAAATAAGATTCACCAAGCCCTTAAAAAGCCAAAAAGCCTCATTGTAAAGAGAACACACTAACAGTGACCGGTCACGATAACCTAATACCGCGACTCTCAGGGATGACAATTAGTGCTTAATAAAATCCATATTTAGGAGAAGCAAAATGTTCCTATCTTACCAGTCCCCTCTCTATCTTCTCTATATAAGTACCTTAGCAGGGTTAGCTACTACCTTAGGTTGCCTGATCGTTCTCTTTCTGGGTAATCCTCCGGAAAGACTTCTTGCCCTCCTCTTGGCAGGGGCCGGGGGAGTTATGCTCGCTGTAGTCTTGCTTGATTTAATTCCTGTGGCCTTAAGTTATGAGCGACCATCCCAATTTCTTGCAGGTTTTTTGATGGGTATCCTCTTTATATCGGCAGCAGATAAAATACTTAAGTCCAAATACCGAAGCTTTCCGAAGAACCGCAGAAATCGCCTTCGAAGGGCGGGCATACTCATCGCCTCAGGTATAGCTCTCCACGATATCCCCGAAGGAATGGCTATCGCTGTTGGACAAGAATCGACCGGTCATCTGGGCATGCTTATCGCTATCGGCATAGCTTTCCATAACCTTCCGGAAGGAATGGCCACCGCCACCCCCCTAATCATGGCTGGAATCCGCAAAAGGAAAATCCTGGCCCTAACCTTGGCTATCGCCTTTTTCACTCCCCTTGGGGCAATCCTGGGAAAAAGGCGATAGCCAAGGTTAGGGC
>CALBJS010000174.1 GCA_937892995.1 uncultured Peptococcaceae bacterium
CTTCCTGAGTAAGGGGAGGCAGTATCCCTACCAAAGCCCTGGCAAGAAGTGTTTTTCCTGAACCTGGAGGGCCTACCAGCAAAAGATTATGTCCTCCGGCGGCAGCAATTTCCAGAACTCTTTTGGCTTGAGCTTGACCACGGATATCAGACAAATCTACCAATGGCTTTTCACAATATTCCGGAGTATCGAGAAACGGCTCAGTAACAAAATCATGCTTATTATTGAGAATTGGGACGAGCTCCTTTAAAGTTGAGGCACTTTGGCTCTCTAATTCTGGAACTAATCTGGCTTCGGCAAGGTTACCCGGAGGAACTACTAATCTCCATTCCTGGTTAAGAAAAATTCCGTCTTGATCTCTATTTTGTCTCTCTAATTTTGTGGTTATTTCTCTCAAACTAACAGCCATCGTCAATATCCCTGGTATAGGTCTTAGAACACCTTCTAAGGAAAGTTCTCCTACCAAGACATATTTTTGGAGCATTGATACCTCTATTTGGTTCATAGCCGCCAATATCCCTACCGCAATAGGCAGATCAAGTCCCGACCCTTCTTTACGGAGATCAGCAGGAGCAAGATTTACTGTTATCCTCTGTAACGGGAACTGGAAACCGGAATTCCGGAGAGCAGATCTTACCCTATCTTTAGCTTCCTTGACTGCCGTGGCCGCTAATCCTACAATATCAAAAGCGGGAAGTCCATTGGATATATCCACCTCAACCCTTACTAGCTGTGCAGATAAACCTTCTGCTGACATCCCGCATACCGATGCAAACATTCTTTATCACCTCGAAGTTAAAATTCGACCTCCCTCTACATTATCCTTCTAAAAGATGTGAAAGTATTCCAATAAATTACTTCCTAAGAAATCCAATCCGAGATTTGCTCTACGTTTTATGATTGGTTGTTAATGGTCAGAGTATCCCTTGAATCCATTTAATTTCTGATTCTTGCCGGTATAAAATTGCAATAAGGTCAAATCTAAGAGGAGGCCACTCAACATAGCCTTTCTCTAAAAGATAATACTTGGCGATATTTCTTAATCTTTGAACCTTCTTGGCTGTAATGCTTTCTTCGGCATACCCCATGCTACCTGAGGTTTTGGTTCGAACTTCCACGAAGACAATCCATTCCCCGTCTTGGGCCACGATATCCATTTCTCCCTTGGGGCAACGATAATTCTGCTTAAGAACTTTCAGCCCTGCTCTTTCTAAATAAGCAAGGGCTAAACTTTCTCCAAGCTGACCTAATGCTATTCTATTTCTCCCTCTGTCTTTCATCTTATTATCCTGTTCTCATTATTTTAGTAGAGTAACTATTGCTTTGTTTTTCTATGTTATTAAAAGACTATTAGAAAATACTTTACTTATTAAAGCCTTTTGCGAACTACGAAATTATCTTCAATCAAGAGCCAATTTTGGGGGAATCCTCCACGTAATACCCAGTAAAAGAATCCTCTAATTTCCAGTTTCTTAACTAGATCGAACTTCGCCTGAATGCTTCTGGCATCCTCGAACCAGACTACATGTCTTTTGCCTTGTTCATCGACATAATTAAAATAGGGGGCTTGAGAAGTTGAATCATACTGGATATTTACCCCGTATTTAACAGCAAGTTGAATAGCCTGTTGAGGAGTAATGGATCTTGCCCATGTTCCACCCCTTACGTAGGGCAAAGTCCAGTCATAACCATAGAGGGGAATCCCCATCATTATCTTATCCCTAGGAACTACCGTTACCGCGTATTCCATAACTTTTCTTACTTGATCTAGAGGCGATACAGCCATCGGCGGCCCACCTGACCATCCCCATTCATAAGTCATGAAAAAGATAAAATCTACAATCTGTCCCACTGCTGAATAGTCATGCCCTTCATAGAGAACTCCAACTTGATCCGCTCTAATCTTAGGTGCTAAAGCCGCTGTAATCATATATCCTCTTTCCCGCACCCGCAGAGCAGCTTTACGAAGAAAATCATTATAACGTTCTCTATTCTCCCTTCCCAGATATTCGAAGTCAAAGTCCAAAACTCGGTAGCCTTTGGCATCCATGACTTGCAATGCTTCAGTAAGTATCCTATCTTGAAGAGCCTCATTAGTTAGGATACTTGTC
>CALBJS010000175.1 GCA_937892995.1 uncultured Peptococcaceae bacterium
GGAGTTCAGACGTGTGCTCTTCCGATCTGGTGGAAATATGAATCCTGACTGGACAGATAGGAATCAAAGTAAAATTATTTTTCGAATTTTAGCGGTGAGCTTGGCTCTATGTCTCGTTCTTTCAGTGGCAAGCCAAGCGGCATTGGGAGATCGTACCTTATCCCAGGGTTCTAAAGGAGCGGAGGTTAAGGATCTCCAGAAAAAGCTTACCCAACTGGGATATCAATTAGGCAAGATTGATGGTATTTACGGCAAATCAACAGCTGCGGCCGTTACTAGATTCCAAAAAAACAGAGGGTTCAAGGCTGATGGGGTAGCGGGGGAGAAAACCATTAAGGAATTAAAAAGATTGACAGGGGAGAGCACTACTTCCTCAGGCAAAAAGGTAGGAACAAAAAACTCGGATGTGCAGCTTTTAGCCCGTTGTATCCATTCTGAAGGCCGAGGTGAGCCCTATATTGGCCAGGTTGCCATAGGGGCTTGTGTAATGAACAGAATCAAGAGTTCTTCTTTTCCGAATACCGTCGCAGGGGTAGTCTATCAACCACAGGCCTTCTCGGCGGTAGATGATGGCCAGATTAATCTCCAACCGGATGAGACCGCAGTCAAAGCTGCCAGAGAAGCGATGAACGGCTCAGACCCCACAGGGGGAGCAATATATTACTTCAACCCGGCTAAGACTAAGAACAAATTCATCTGGTCAAGGCCCCAGATTAAAAAAATCGGTAAACATATCTTTACACGCTAGGTGGGATGAAGATGAATGATGAAACCCGAAAAAAACTCCTTTCTTTGCTTTCTCTAACCCTGGCTATCGCTTTTGCTTTTTCTCTAGGGTGGGGAATCTATGAATCCCGGATGCTTAAAGATTATAAGAACAAGACAGAGAATCAGTATAAGCAGTCTTTAAATGATTTAACCACGACTTTAAACGAATTAGAAACAAGCATGTCTAAGGTTAAAGTCGCTAATAGTCCTTCTCAGAAAGTGTTGTATCTGGGTGAAACTTGGAAAGGAAGTGAAGATGCGGTCAGTAAACTTGGTCAATTGCCGGCTGATGAAGTAGGTATTAGCTATGTGGATACCTTGGTCAATCAGGTGGGTGACTTTAGCAAAGCTATGACCAAAAAAGTAGCCTCGGCGGAAAACATGAGTCCCAAAGAACTGGACATGTTTAACGACATGCATGAGAGAGTAATAGAAGTAAATAGGAATGTCCAACAAATTTCTAATCAATTTTATACTGAGAATCTTGCTTGGGTAGATAAATCTCCCGGATTTCTCAAGAGAATGGGAATAGGGAAAAGTGTTCAAACGGCTGCTCAAGGAGAAGAAAGCGGAACTGATAAAAATCAAGGTGGCAAGGAGGCTCAAGAACAGTCACCGACATCTGTCAGAGGAGGTTTAAAACAACTGGATGCCAGTTTGCAAAAATACCCGCCATTTAGTTATCAGGGTGAATTAGACAAACACTATGTGGAGAAACCTCTGGGGTTGCCTTCTGGCGAGATCAACGAGAATAAAGCGGTAGCTGTGGCCAAAGATTTTCTGAAGAAGATAGGCTATGAAGGTGCCCTTCCGCAAGTTACGGGTCTTTCTCAAAGTCCTCTAGGAGGATTTGATTTAGCTTATAAGGATTCTTATCTCGAAATAAGCAAAAAAGGTGGAGTAGTTACCTTCTTCCGTGATCAACGAGAAATCAATGATCGTCAAATTGACATCAAGAAAGCGGTAGATAAAGCATATTCGACCTTAACTAAATTAGGTTTTAATCTAGTTGTCACCTCGACCCAAGATCTAGGCTCCTATCTCCAGGTTGATGCAGTTGCCCAAGAAGATGGGGTAAGGCTTTATCCTGATAAAATAAGATTGACTATAGCTCTGGATAATGGAAATCTAATTGGTTTCGATGCTAATCCTTACTATGCTTATCATCATGACCGTAAGCTTAATAAAATACTTACTCTAGAGCAAGCTAAAGCCAAGTTAAACGGTAACTTTAAAATTCTGGAGGACAGATTGGTCTTAATCTCTAAACTAGGGACCGATGAGGCTTTCTGCTATGAGTTCAGGGGAACGGCCTTGGGGGAAGAATACTTGGTATATATCAATGCTCTAGATGGTTCAGAGGAAAAGATTAGCAGGGTAGTCGATACTCCGCGGGGGAAACTTATTCAATAATAAACTAAATAAAAAGCAAATCGAGACTTGAAATAATGTTCCAAGCACCGTAAAATAGATAGATGAAAATAAGCTGAGCAGGGAAAAAGTTTTTTTCTCTGCTTAACTTATTTAACAGAATGATGAATTGCCTGTGTTTTTGGCAAAGATAGATTTGTGGTAAAGATGTATGCTGGTATTTTAAGTCAAGATGTATTAAAATTAAACATTGGTAAAATGTATCTGTCTCACCGAAGGAGGAGCCTAGATGAGTACCTACATTTACGAAAGGATCAAGGAGAATATTTACAGAGAACTTAAGTGTGCAGTGGCTAAAGCTAGGGCTAAGAAGGAATTGAATCTCGAATCCGAGCAACTTCCTGCGTTCGTACTCGAAGAGCCGCGAGAACGCCAGCATGGTGATCTAGCGACAAACCTAGCCATGCTTTTGACTAAGCAAGCTAAACGTGCTCCTCGGGATATTGCGAAGATAATCTTAGCTAATCTTGATATGGAAAAAACTCGGATCACTTCCTACGCAATAGCCGGGCCCGGCTTTATCAATTTCCGCCTTGATTCCAGTTGGCTTCAAGATGTTGTTCCGGAAGTCTTAGCCAAGGGCAAAAAGTATGGATCTCTCAATCTCGGTCGGGGAGAAAAGGTCCAAGTCGAGTTTGTAAGTGCTAATCCCACAGGTCTTTTACATATGGGCAATGCTAGAGGAGCGGCCCTAGGGGATAGCTTAGCGGCCCTGCTGGCTATGGCGGGTTATGAAGTCGAGAGAGAATTTTATATTAATGATGCGGGCAATCAGATTTATAATTTTGCACTTTCCCTGGAGGCTCGCTATCTTCAACAACTAGGTCATGATGTGCCCTTCCCGGAAACGGGGTATCATGGTCAGGATTTAATCGATACGGTGAAGAGGGTTATTGAACAAGAGGGAGACAAATATGTTCTGATGGAAGAAGAACTCCGTCGGAAATTATTAGTTCGCTATGCTCTGCAGGAGAAGATTACCATCATTAAGGAGACGCTGGAGGATTTTGGTGTTTCTTACGATGTATGGTTTAGTGAGCAATCTCTACATGAATCAGGATATATTCAAGATACTCTGCGGAAATTGGAAAACCAAGGCTATATCTATGGAAAAGAAGGAGCTTTATGGTTTAAATCTACCCTTTTCGGTGATGAGAAAGATGAGGTACTTAAGCGTAGTAATGGAGTGCCAACCTATTTTGCTGCCGATATCGCTTATCATCGTAATAAATATGAGCGGGGATTTAAGAGGGTTATTAATATCTGGGGTGCGGATCATCATGGACATGTAGCTAGGATGAAGGGAGCGATGCAAGCTCTGCGGTATGATCCGGCCTCTTTGCAAATAATCCTGATGCAGTTGGTAAGGCTTATTCAGGATGGGGAAATCGTCAAAATGTCCAAACGCTCCGGGCAGTACATCACCTTAAGAGAACTCATGGATGAAGTAGGCAAAGATGCTGCCAGATTTTTCTTTATTCTACGTGATCCTGATTCCACGGTAGAATTTGATCTGGATCTGGCCAAGTCCCAATCAGCAGATAATCCGGTTTATTATGTGCAATATGCTCATGCCCGGCTTTGTAGTATCCTTAGGCAAGCCGAGGAACAGGGTTATGATCCGAATCTAACTCCTACTAAACAGCAGCTCACCCTCTTAAGTGCCCAGGAAGAAAAAGATCTTCTGAAAAAACTAGCTGATTTGCCTGGGGAGATAGCCTTAGCAGCTAATTTAACTGAACCACA
This sequence comes from uncultured Peptococcaceae bacterium, assembly GCA_937892995.1. GTDB lineage: Bacteria > Bacillota > Desulfitobacteriia > Desulfitobacteriales > Syntrophobotulaceae > CALBJS01. Next base: position 3,946 of record CALBJS010000175.1, read on the forward strand.
TCGTCTGGCAAGGTATGTTTTGGATTTAGCTTCTTTATTTCACACCTTCTATAATAGTCAAAGAGTATTAGTGGATGATGAAGGTCTGCGGACAGCACGCCTCGCACTAATTAGAGCAACCAAACAGGTAATAGCCAATGTATTAATGATTCTTGGTGTTTCAGCTCCGGAAAGAATGTAATATTATTTTTGGCAAATAAAATGAATAGATTTGGAATGAAAAATAGCGAGATATTAGGAAAGGGTAGAGAAGGATGACCAAATTCGTTTTTGTAACCGGAGGAGTGGTTAGTTCCTTAGGTAAAGGAATTACTGCAGCCTCCTTAGGTTGTTTGCTTAAGAACAGGGGACTAAAAGTAGCGATTCAAAAATTTGATCCTTATATTAATGTCGATCCCGGCACCATGAGTCCTTATCAACATGGCGAAGTATTTGTAACTGACGATGGAGCAGAGACTGACTTGGATATTGGTCACTACGAAAGGTTTATTGATGTCCCTCTTTCCAGAAATAGTAACGTTACAGCCGGCAAGATCTACTGGTCGGTAATAAATAAAGAACGAAAAGGGGAATATCTGGGAGGAACCGTTCAAGTTATCCCCCATGTCACTAATGAGATTAAGGAACGAATTTATGCGGTAGCCAGAGAAAGCAAGCCCGATGTGGTAATAACTGAAATCGGCGGTACTGTCGGGGATATGGAATCTCTGCCTTTCCTTGAAGCTATCCGTCAAGTACGTGGCGATAGAGGAAGGAAAAATGTCTGTTATATTCATGTCACCCTTCTCCCCTATTTATCTGCGTCAGGTGAAGTCAAGACCAAACCGACTCAACACTCGGTTAAGGAGTTGAGAGGAATTGGCATTCAGCCCAATCTCTTAGTCTGTCGGTCAGATCAAGAGATTAGCGATGATCTGAAGGAGAAACTCGCTCTTCTTTGTGATTTAGATCAAGAGGCGATCATTACAGCGACTACAGCTTCATCTATTTACGAAGTCCCTCTTCTTATCGCGAAGGAGGGAATGGATGATATCGTTTTGCGTTGTTTAGGTATGGAGGCTCCTCCAGCAGATATGGAAGCTTGGGAGAAGATGGTTAAAAGGATCAAAGCTCCTTGTAAACAAACTGAAATAGCTATCGTGGGAAAATATGTGGCTCTACCTGATGCTTACCTGAGTGTGGCGGAAGCTTTACGGCATGCCGGAACTGAACAGGGGACAGGCATCAAGATTCGTTGGATAAATGCTGAAGAATTGGAAGACCCCACTGTTTCCTTAGAACGAGTATTTAGCGGAGTGCAAGGTATTTTAGTACCTGGAGGATTTGGGAACAGGGGTATCGAAGGTAAGATTAATGCTATCCGGTATGCCAGAGAGAAAAAGATACCATATTTAGGGATCTGCCTGGGAATGCAATGTGCCCTAGTGGAATTCGCCCGCAATGTCTGCGGGCTAAAAGGAGCCAATAGTACGGAATTTGATCCCAATACGGAATATCCCGTTATTGATCTTTTGCCGGGACAAAAAAAGGTTGAAAACCTGGGGGGTACTATGTGTTTGGGCCTTTCTTCAGTTAAGCTATCCCCGGGAAGTGCGGTTCATGCAGCTTATCTTAACGAGGAGATTTTTGAAAGACATCGTCATCGTTTCGAGTTCAATTATGAGTATAAAGAGCTTTGTGAGAAGCAAGGTTTAGTATTTTCCGGTATCTCTTCTAATAACAAGTTGGTGGAAGTAATCGAATATCCTGACCACCCCTGGTTTGTTGCGTCCCAATTTCATCCTGAATTCAAATCACGACCCAATAGACCCCATCCCCTGTTTAAACAGTTTATTAGAGCAGCTTTAAAAGTAAAAGAAGTGGAGTAAGATTATTATAGTATTTGCTTTTCGACTTAGGCAACTGTTCTATTCTTAGCTGGGCCAATTCGCCGGTTCTCTTATTAGGGATTGGCAGATTGGCATTTTTATTAGGAGAGATTGGACAAGCAAGTTTTCGAAACAGTATTGACCTGGAAGCAGATGGCAATAATGTTTTTAGGAGGTAAGATTTATGCTATATACTGCCAGATGGTTGGAACAAGAGGATAAAAAACTATTCAATACCTTTATTAATAGCCATCCTAAAGGACATGCCATGCAGCTTTGGGAATGGGGAGAGCTAAAAAGTCGGACAGGCTGGAAGCCTTGGAGATTGATTCTAGAAGAAAAGGGAGAAATAGTAGCGGGGGCTACTATCCTGGAGAGAAAATTACCGCTAATTGGAGTTCCGATCTTCTATTGTCCCCGAGGACCTGTAGTGGATATGGCCGATAGTGAAAAGCTTAAGGCTGTTTTCCAGGCTATTGGAGAACTAGCTAAGAAACAGAAGGCTATTTTGTTAAAGATTGATCCGGATATTCCTAAAGTGAATGAAAACTTAAAAAGTTTTCTACGGTCCACAGGTTTTAAGCAGGTAGATATAGGGAAGAACTTTGAAGGTGTTCAACCCAAATTTGTCTTTCGTTTGGATATTTCGTTTGACGAAGAATCTTTACTAGCTAATATGCACCAGAAAACTCGCTATAATATCCGCCTAGCTAGGAGAAAAGGTGTGCTTATCCGGAACGGAACTAAAGAAGATTTACCGGAATTTTATAGGGTTCTTAAGGAAACCACTGAAAGAGATAATTTTCTAGTCAGGTCTTATTCTTATTTCGAAGATATGTATGATATCCTTGTACCGGCTGGTTTTGCGAAGCTTTTTATCGGAGAATATGAGGGAAAGATCATAGCCGGGACACTTGCCTTTCTTACGGGAGAGAAGGCCTGGTACATTTATGGTGCTTCTTCTAACTTTCACCGCAATGTCATGCCTAACTACCTTATTCAGTGGGAGATGATCCGCTGGGCTAAAGCCCAGGGTTGTACTTTGTATGATTTTAGGGGAGTTTCCGGAGACTTAAGTGAAAATAATCCCCTTTATGGGCTTTATAGGTTCAAAAAAGGCTTTAATGGAGAATTTACCGAGTTTCTTGGAGAATGGGATTATGTCTACAGACCTTTTATGTATACGTTTTGGAAAACAGCTGAAAGGATCTATTCAGGTAAATTAAAAAGTATTTTGGCCCGTTTACTAAGGAGAACTTAAAAAAGAACCCCCTGATTCTTTCTATTGCACTTAAAATGAATTAGGCTCTGTAACAGCGTAATCATTTTTCATTTTGGAAAGGAATTAATGATGTCGAACCTTTGGATTGAAGTAGATTTAGATGGGGTAATTCATAATTACAAGCAGATTAAATCTAGGCTTACACCAGATTGTGCCTTGATGGCTGTGGTTAAGGCCGATGCTTATGGGCTAGGTGCGGTAGAGGTGGCCAAAGCCTTACAAGAAGAAGGCTGTAATGACTTTGCGGTCACTACTGTATCTGAGGCAGCAATCCTGTGCCGGCAGGGGATTACAGGCAGGATCTTAGTCTTGGGCCCCTCATCTCCTGAGGATTGGGCTGAAGCGGTCACTACAGGAATAGAATTGACAGTATCTCAGCTTAGTTGGATTCCCGCCCTAGATGAAATAGCTTCCCAATTGGGGAATAAAGCTCTAGTCCAGCTCAAATTAGAAACAGGTATGGGGCTGACTGGTTTTACTGTAGAAAAGATAGCAGAACTGGCCGAAGTCTTGGGACAGACCTCTAATATTGAGATAGTAGGAGCCTACACTCACTTGGCTAGGGGGGCCCAACGTGACCATAGCTATACTCGAATACAATATGAAAAATATTTAACATATCTTAAAGAGTTAGAGGAACTGGGAGTAAGTATCCCGTTAAAGCATATTTGCAATAGTGCAGCGTTTCTCGATTATCCGCAATATCATTTGAACATGGTAAGGATCGGCACCTTATTAGGTGGACATTTCCCTTCCTCGGCCTTTGAAGGAAAGTTAGAATTAAAAGATCCCTGGGCGGTAAAGACAAGGATTCTGCACTTGCAGAGGGTCCCAAGGGGGACTTATGTAGGGTACCAGGGCCTCTATAAGAGTAAGAGGGAGACTACCCTGGCTGTAGTTCCCGTAGGCTATGCCGATGGTTTTGGCGTTGAACCTAAATTAATCCCCCAGGGCATTGTTGATCTTGGAAAGATTATTATCAAGAATATTGCCGCTCTTTTCGGTTTTCAGCTTGGAAGGGAGAAAATGCTTTTAAATGGTAAGACGGTAAATGTCGCGGGTAAGATTGGAATGCAACTTACTGTTTTGGATGTAGGTGAGCTAACTTGTCAATTAAATGACGAGATTACGATTCCTATAAGAAGGGCCTTTGCTAATCCTCGAATTCCCAGAATATATAAAAGAAATGGTAAATTCTTTAAAAAGAGAATAATTCAAGAAGGATTTTCGTTCCTAAATAAAGAATACTTTAATATGCCGATATTACCGGAATAATTTAAAAAAATGGGATACCGAAGGAGCGAGCCGTTTGTTGAAGTTACTGATCGTTGATGACCAGAGAGGGATTAGGAGACTTCTAACTGAGGTTTTCTTGGAATACGGGTATGAGATGGAATCCTGTGCCAATGGAATTAAGGCCCTGGAAATCATTCCCGAATTTCAGCCGGATTTGATCATTATGGATGTCAAAATGCCTGGTATGAACGGAATCGATGTCTTAAGGAAATTGAGAGAGACTGACAAGGATACCCGTGTAATAATGATGACTGCCTATGGCGATCAGCATTATGTCAACCAAGCGGAAGCATTGGGTGTTGCCAGATTCATCATCAAACCATTTGATCTTAACGAACTAAAACTTCAGGTAGGAGAAATTCTTAAGGATAAAGATTTCTGGATAGGCAGTTAACGACGAAGCCTATAATTCCTTGATAAAGAGAACCAGGCCAACCTTCGGGTCGAGGTCTGGTATTTATTTGTCTACTTAACCCTCCGGTTAATATCAAATCCCCTTGAAAGAAAAATATTTCCTTGTTAGTTTCTAAATGCTAAGGCAGGAAAACTATTGAACTTGGAGAAATATACTTCAGGGAGGAGAGTGGGAAATAATGATAGTAACGACAATAACGACTATCGGTATTCAATGTTCCAAATGCGGAGAACTACAGTTTAAGACTCTCTCTGTGTTTGCACTTTCCCACTTTGATAAAGAGAGCTGTTGTTGTTCCTGTGGGTCTACTTTAATCACCTTAACAAGTTATGAACGGGGAAGATTTAGCATAGAATATCCTTGTATCTATTGTGGGGAATCGCATCTTATCCAGGCGAAGAGAGCTTTGATCTGGGGAGAAGATCTCTTTCAACTTTCATGTAGGGAGAAAGGAATACCGATCGGCTACATCGGCCCAAGACATCAAGTAGAGAATTCTTGTCAGGAGATTAAGAAAACTTTTGTTCAATTTGTTTCCGAGCTGGTAAATGATGGGGATACAGAGCTGGAGTTTGATAATTTTTTTACGGTCTATGCCGTAATGGAAAAGCTCGGCAAAGTAGTAGAGTGTGGGCAATTAGGATGTAGATGTGGAAATAAGAACCTAACGGTAGAAATCCTACCGGATAGGATTGAACTTTTGTGTGAATCTTGTCAGGCGGCAGGAGTAATCTACACAAATAATAAGGAAATTTTGCGTATACTAGACGGTATGGGATCTATCTTTCTAGAAGAGAATGTAACTTGGTTCTTAAATGACCCCTACCAAGGTCATGATTTAGTTAAAAATAAATAAATGGAGGTTTTTTTGATATGAAATTTGTTTCTATAAAAGAGCTCTTGCTGAAGGCTCAGAAAGAACGATACGCAGTTGGTGCTTTTAATTGTAATAATATGGAGATAGTACAGGCCATTATAGCTGCAGCACAGGCGGAAAGGTCTCCGGTCATAATTCAGGCTAGCCAGGGAGCTATTAAATATGCCGGATTAAATTACATAGCAGGACTCACTCGGCTTGCCGCTGAGGGTGCAAGTGTCCCGGTTGCCTTGCATTTAGATCATGGCACAAGTTTTGAACAATGCATCCAGTGCATAGGTAGTGGATTTAGCTCAGTAATGATCGATGGTTCGAAGCTCTCTCTAGAGGAGAATATCGCCTTAACGAAGAAAATTATTGAGGTCGCTCGTCCTTTAGGAGTATCTGTAGAAGGGGAGCTAGGGAAAATCGGTGGTACGGAAGATGATATTACCGTCTCGGATAAGGAAGCCCAATTTACCGACCCTGACTCCTACAGCGTCATGTCCTGGTGGGACTACGGCCACTGGATCACCTTCATC